>SLOE01000160.1 GCA_007132715.1 Bacteroidales bacterium | reverse complement strand
CTGATGCCGGGTTTTCTACCTTGCACGGCAGTTCAATAAAAAGCCCGCCGGATTTTCCGGCGGGCCCTTATGCTGAGACTGAAAAGGCCTTTTCAGAATAAGCTGTAGCTTACTGCAACACCAACGGTAACAACCGAGGCCATCACCATAAGCTTGATAAGTATATTAAGGCTTGGACCTGAAGTGTCCTTGAAAGGATCTCCCACGGTGTCGCCCACAACGGCGGCCTTGTGGTTCTCTGAACCTTTGCCCCCGAGGTTTCCTTCTTCGATGTACTTCTTGGCATTGTCCCATGCTCCGCCGGCATTGGCCATGAATATCGCCATAGCAAACCCTGACGATATGGTACCTACCAGCAGCCCGGTTACACCGGCAACACCAAATACCAGCGCAACTACTACAGGAATAAGCAGTGCTATGAGCGAGGGAACCATCATCTCCTTCTGTGCACCTTTCGTTGATATCTCAACGCACCTTGCATAATCAGGCTCTGTCGTGCCCTCCATAATGCCGGGCATCTCCTTGAACTGGCGGCGAACCTCATCCACCATCTTCTGCGCGGCACGGCCCACTGCGTTCATTGTCATCCCGCTGAAGATAAACACGGCAAGAACTCCCACCAGAATACCTACAATTACCAACGGGTTCATCAGGTGAATGTCGTAATGATGGATAAAGTCAATGAACTGGGCATCAATGGCGGGTATTCCGTTTATGGGCATCTCGGGCTGGTCAAGGAACTTGACTATCATGATCTTCACCTCCTCGAAATAGGCTGCAAGAAGAGCAAGCGCTGTCAGTGCGGCGCTACCTATAGCAAATCCCTTGCCTGTTGCGGCTGTGGTGTTGCCAAGTGCATCCAGGGCATCGGTTCGGTTACGAACTTCCTCGCCCAGCTTGCACATCTCGGCATTTCCGCCTGCATTGTCGGCTATCGGTCCGTAAGCATCAGTTGCCAGGGTTATACCCAGTGTTGAAAGCAATCCCACTGCAGCAATGCCAATGCCGTACAGGCCCATATTCAGGCTTGCGGAATCATATGCAAATCCGCTTGAAAAACCGAATGCCAGGGTTATGCCAACGACAATGATCCCGAGAGGAACAGCCGCGGAGATCAAACCGGTACCTATACCGGCTATTATTAAAGTGGCAGGGCCTGTACTTGCCGCCTCGGCAATCTTACGGGTAGGACTGTAAGCCGAGGCCGTGAAGTACTCGGTTGACTGTCCGATTGCAATACCCGCCAGCAGACCGACAACTATCGAACCCCAGATCCCCCAGAAGTTGGGGAAACCAAGCAGGTAAAGTATAGCGAGGGAAAAGACAACGATCAGTGCTGCACTGGTGTTTACACCTATACCGAGTGACTTGAGCAGCTCTTTCTGTGTTGCGCCTTCCCTGGTCCGTACAAGAAATACACCCAGTATCGACAGCATCGTACCCACAGCCGCGATGAGCATCGGGGCTATAACTGCGTTCATCTGAAGGTCAGTACCGACGTAGGCAGCAGCACCCAGAAGCGCCGTAGCCAGGATTGAGCCTGCAAAAGATTCAAAGAGGTCAGCGCCCATACCTGCCACATCACCAACATTGTCGCCAACGTTATCAGCAATGGTTGCGGGGTTACGCGGATCATCCTCGGGAATACCGGCTTCAACCTTGCCTACAAGGTCGGCTCCCACATCGGCGGCCTTTGTATATATACCTCCTCCAACACGCGCAAAGAGGGCCTGCGTTGAGGCACCCATCCCGAAGGTAAGCATCGTGGCGGTTATCGTGAGCAGCTTCATGCCCATATCAGGTTCCTGCACGAATATGTTAAGTACGATGAACCAGGCTGAAATGTCGAGCAGAACCAGGCCGACAACCACGAGGCCCATAACGGCTCCCGAGCGGAAAGCAAGCTTCAGTCCCCCGTCCAGCGAAGTACGGCATGCATTCGCCACCCTTGCTGAAGCAAAAGTGGCGGCCTTCATCCCGAAGAAACCGGCAAGACCCGAGAACGCGCCACCGGTAAGGAATGCGAAAGGAACCCAGGGGTTCTGAATTCCCAGCACGTAGGCCATTATGGCAAAAATAACGGTGATAATGGCAAAAACAATTGCAACGACCTTATACTGCTGACGAAGGTAAGCTCCCGCCCCTTTGCGGACATGAGCTGCTATACTCTTCATCATGTCTGTCCCTTCATCCTCGCCCATCATCTGCTTAAAGAAATAATAAGCAAATCCAAGCGCAAGGATAGAGCTAAATGGTACTAACCAGAAAATTTCAGGCATATTAATTCCTCCTTTTTGTTAAGTTAATAGTTAAAGTTGATTAAGATCTCTATGCTTTAAATCCAATATATTGTATTACAGATATTTAGCTTTATAAATGAGAAAAACAGTCACAAATTTAAAAAAAATACGAGATTATGGAGTATGATTTATCCAAATAATGCTTAACGGCAGGAGAGTTCTCACCCGGCCCAGGTTTCACGGTCAAGACTCCTGTACTGGATTGCCTCTGCAAGGTGAACCGGTTGGATAGCCCCTCTGCCTTCGAGGTCTGCTATTGTGCGCGACAGCTTAAGAACACGGTCATAGGCCCTTGCCGACAATCCAAGCTTGACCATTGCATTTTTCAGCAACAGTTTTCCGGCATCTGAGATAGTGCAAAATTCACGGATCATTCTGGTGTTCATCTGGGCATTGCAATGTACAGAAGGGTAACCGGCAAACCTTTCTTGCTGTACCTTCCTTGCTTTGGTAACCCTTGCCCTAACCGGGACTGAGCTCTCTGCACCGTTCTGCCGGTCAAGCTTTTCAAAAGGAACGGGTACCACCTCTATATGTATATCTATGCGGTCAAGCAAAGGGCCGGATATCCTGTTGAGGTATTTCCTGACGGTTCCGGGGGGACAAACACACTCCTTGTCAGGGTGGCTGTAGTTGCCGCAGGGACAAGGGTTCATGGAGGCCACCAGCATGAAACCGGCAGGGTAGCGGACCGAATACCTGGTACGCGATATCTCTATTACCCTGTCCTCCAGAGGCTGCCTCAGCACCTCCAGCACCGTGCGCTGGAACTCCGGGAGTTCGTCAAGAAAAAGAACCCCGTTATGAGACAGTGACACTTCCCCGGGTTGCGGCATTGAGCCGCCGCCTGCCATGGCTGCGGCGCTGATGCTGCTGTGCGGCGAACGGAAAGGCCTTCGGGTCATCAGCGAGTGCCTGTTACCGGTGCGCCCAGCAACCGAATGGATCTTGGTTGTTTCGAGCGACTCCCTGAGTGTAAACGGGGGCAGTATTGTGGGCAGCCTGCGCGCCAGCATGGTCTTTCCCGATCCGGCAGACCCGATCATAAGGACGTTGTGCCCCCCGGAGGCTGCTATCTCAAGGGCCCTCTTAACATTTTCCTGGCCGCATACATCAGAAAAATCCTCCCCATGGTTGTCGGCACACCGGGAAAACTCCTGTTCGGCATCAACCCTGACCCTTTTTAAAGCACCCCTCCCACTGAAAAAATCTGCCACTTCACCAAGCCGGGATGCACCGTATACTTCGAGACCCCCTACCAGCGCTGCCTCACGGGCATTCTGTTCAGGAAGGATGAAGCCCCTGAACCCCTTACGGGCAGCCGTTACCGCTATGGGCAGGGCCCCCTTGACCGGAAGCAGGCTGCCGTCGAGCGACAACTCGCCCATAATAATAAAATCCCCCAGCATGTTAGCGTCGATCTGTCCCGAAGCGGCAAGGATGCCCACAGCAAGTGTGAGATCGTAAGCTGCCCCTTCCTTGCGTATCCCTGCAGGCGCCATATTGATAACTATACGTCGACCCGGCATCCTGAATCCGATATTTTCTATGGCTGTGGCTATCCGCTGCTGGCTCTCCCTTACAACGTTGTCGGGCAGGCCAACCATCAGGAAGCTAACCCCCCTGGTGATACTAACCTCTACGGTAACAACGATGGCATCAATACCGGCAAGAGCTGAACCATAGGTTTTGACAAGCATTACGCAACGGCTTTTCGCGGCCCGGGAAGGGCCATGTTTTCAATACCTGACGCAGCGGACTGAAAAGCCGAAGGATTTGTCATTTATAGATCTGTATATACCCTCTTCATTTATGCTGATCCCCCGTCTCCAGGCATGACCGCCCTCAGCCTCAGTGGAGGTCCAGAAATACCCGGTATTGCCGATCCTGTTATAGGTTCCCGTTATGAACCTGTTTCCACCCCTGAGCGCCTCAAAACCGGTATCACCCTCCGGCTGGATATGTGAACCTGCACCGCTTCCTCTCCATAGAATATCATCAGCATCTTCCCGCGTCATGCCAAGGAAGAGCTCGAGAATCTTCCACTCACTGTCACTTGGTATGTGCCAGCCCGGCGGGCACACACCACGGGAGCTCTCCCGTGTGCTGTACTGCATGGCCTCACCCCACTGGTACAGTCCGCCATACTTATCACAAAGAACAGGGTTGTTGTCATAACAGTACTTCTCAATCACCCCGTTATCCTGCTGGTCGGTACTGCCATCAATCATCTCACCCCTGTTGATGTTCTCAACCAGCCAGTACTGGTCGCCCAGCCTCAGGGTCCTGTAGACGGTGCCGTCGGTAGTATCTGTAAAGGTACCGTACAGGCCGGTGTCACCATCAGGGGAATCCCTGTCGCACGAACCCAGATGCAGGACCGCGACAACCACCGCGGGCATGCAAATCAGTCTGAAAAACAGCGCAACCCTCCTCCTCATATTCAAGTTACAAATTCTTTTCTACTTAATAACAAAGACATGGAAATTTTTTATACGCTTTTCTGAATTCATACCATTGTCCACAGCTGCTCCACCCGGTTATTTCCAAAAAGATAATGGTGCGATGACGGCCAATTAATTTGTCTATATGTAAAACAAAGCTAAAAGTAACACTTTTTCCCCTTAAAAGCATAATCGAATTCCGATCCTTCCCGCCCTAACGTTGACGCTGGGGCAGTCAGGGAAAGTGCCTGTTTTTCGAAACCCTCAAATTTGCCTAACTTTGCAAAAAACGGAGAGATGATTGCAAGATTCTTCAGGTTGCCAAAAACCAAGCAGTTCCATTACAAGCCCAGGTACTATGATGAGCGGAAGGAGGCGCTGGAAAAGCGTATTGCCCAGATAAAGTCTGAAATGGGCATAACCGGTGACCAGTCCGGCGAAAACAATTACTTCAGGGGTGACTACAAAAGCCACATAAAGGGGCAGATGAGGGGATACTTCAAGTATGCCAAAAAGGAGAAGCAGACCTCCAACATAAGGCTCCTCATAATCCTGCTGGTTCTGTTAGCACTTGCCTGGTACATAATATATTATTAGTAACAGGTATGGCAGATGTGATTCAGTTGCTACCCGACTCAGTAGCCAACCAGATAGCTGCGGGTGAGGTTATACAGAGGCCCGCCTCGGTAGTAAAAGAGCTGATGGAAAATTCGGTCGATGCCGGTGCCACAAATATCAGGGTACTGGTCAGGGAAGCGGGAAAGAACCTGGTGCAGGTGATCGATAACGGATGCGGGATGAGCGAGACAGATGCGCGGCTTTCAGCCGAAAGGCATGCCACCTCAAAAATAAGGGAAGCGGCTGACCTGTTTGCAATCAGAACGATGGGGTTCAGGGGAGAAGCGCTGGCCTCTATTGCTGCAGTGGCCGAGCTTGAGATCCAGACCCGCAGGCCCGGTGATGATGTCGGCATCCTTGTGGAAATCAGGGGGTCGGGATTTGTAAGGCAGGAGCCATCAGCCTGCCAGGCAGGTTCCAGGTTTACTGTCAGGAATCTATTTTATAACGTTCCCGCACGCAGGAAATTCCTCAAGACCAATTCAACCGAGTTTAAACATATAATCACTGAATTTCAGCGCATAGCACTGGCAAATCCGCAAATCGGGTTTTCCCTGAACAATGAGGGCACCGAAATACTGAACCTTCCTGCCGCAGGATACCGCCAACGTATCATCCACACGTTCGGGAAAAACATTAACCAGCACCTTGTTGAGCTGAAAACCGAGACCAGCGTTGTAAATGTCAGGGGGTATATCGCCAAGCCCGGGTATGCCAAAAAGTCGCCTGGAGAACAGTTTTTCTTTATCAATAACCGCTTTATGAGGCATCCGTGGATGCACAAAGCTGTGACCAGGGCCTTCGAAAAGCTTATCCCCGCCGATGCGATCCCCTCCTACTTTATATGGTTCGAGGCAGACCCGGCATCGGTCGATGTCAATATCCATCCCACAAAGACCGAGATAAAGTTTGAAGACGAAAAGGCGGTGTGGCAGATCCTTATGGCATCGGTAAGGGAAGCCCTGGGTAAATATAACCTGGTGCCTTCAATAGATTTCAATACAGAGGGCAGGATAGACATACCGGCTGGAAGGCCCTCTGCCGACACGTCCCCTCCGGAGATCAGGATTGACCCGGATTACAACCCCTTTGGCCGGGGTTCCACGGGAACATCCCGGCAAGGTTCTGAGGGCCCGCTCAAAAGCAGGGTCCATAACTGGGAGGAATTGTACAGGGGGTTTGAAGAGGGGAAGACAGAACATGGCCAGGGAAGTATCACCATAAGCGGAGGGCAGTCACCCGGCACCGGCGATGACAGGCAGGGTGAAGAATCCCAAAGCGGTTTGCCGGTACTGCTTCAATTGAAAGGCAGGTTTATACTCTCGCCCGTAAAATCAGGCCTTATGATAATCGACCAGAAAAGGGCGCATGAGCGGATCCTCTATGAGAAATTCATGAAGATCAAAAAATCAGGATCGGTCGTTGCCCAGCAACAGCTTTACCCGGTAACAATGGAACTAAATGCATCGGAATACCAGCTACTGAAAGGACTGGCCCCCGATCTGGCCGGCTTTGGTTTTGATATCAGGGATTTCGGGCGCAACACCATAGTTATTTCAGGATGCCCTGTTGATACCGGCGGCACCGATCCGGCCGCCATGATAGCCGACCTGCTTGCAGAAGCAGCCTCGTCGGGAGATTCAATAAGCCAAAACAAACGTGAGAGTATCGCCTTCAACCTGGCAAGATCGTCAGCCGTTAATTATGGAAGGCATCTGACGAGGGAGGAGATGCAGGAGATAGTAGACAAGCTGTTTGCATGTGAGACACCAAATTATTCACCTGACGGAAAGCCGGTTGTGACTATAATTGACCATAACGAAATCGACAGGAGGTTTCGTCGGCCATAACAGCTTGAATGTGTATTCTTTACCTTATATATTGGTTTCGCATGGGAATAAATTGGATACCATTTATTAATTTTACAGGCTGGCAGCGATGAACAGTCGCTGCTGAAGATATAAGAGCCGGGCTGCTATAACCGGCCGGCGTCAAAATAAAAGGGACATGATTGCAGGAAGATACGGCGGGATACCGTTGGTTGTAAAGAACATACTGATCATAAACATAATGATGCTGCTCGCCGACTTTGTGATGAGCAGCACCTTTGATGTCCAGCTTACACGTGTGCTTGGGCTCTATTATTTTGAGTCAGAATATTTCCGGCCATACCAGATCATCACCCACATGTTCATGCATGGGGGACTGGCACACTTGTTCTTCAACATGTTTGCCCTGTGGATGTTCGGAAGGGTGCTTGAAACCGTATGGGGAAGCAAGCGTTTCCTGGTCTATTACTTTGTCACCGGGCTCGGCGCAGCAGTCCTGCATACATTTGTAAATTACCTTGAAATATCATCCATGATGAATGCTGCCAAGGCATTTATCAACACACCTTCTCCGGACCTGTTCCAGGCGTTTATAAACGACCATATTGCAAGACCCAACCGGCAGGTTTACGATTTCATAACAAGCTGGTCATACGATCCCGATAACCAGTCCTATATATCACAGGCAGTTACAATGGTTGAAAACAGCATAAGGCACAAGATTAATATTCCGACAGTGGGAGCATCCGGAGCCGTTTTCGGTGTCCTTCTCGCTTTCGGAATGCTGTTCCCCAATACTAAACTGATGCTGCTGTTTCCGCCCATTCCCATAAAAGCGAAATATTTTGTAATAGCTTACGGATGTATTGAACTGTACCTGGGATTGACCCGGCCCGGCAGCAATATTGCCCATTTTGCACACCTCGGGGGCATGATTTTTGGATTCATACTTATTAAATACTGGCAGAAGAACGCCAGGGACTTCTACTAGATCCAGTGTTAATATCAAGAGATGAACATTATTGATGAGATAAAGACCTCTTTTCAAAAGGGCAGCATGCTGACAAAGCTGATCTACATCAACCTTGCGGTTTTTGTAGCTGTAAAGCTTGTACAGGTAGTGCTATTCCTTTTCAGCACGGGACAGCCGGGAACATTTTTCCTGATAGACTGGCTTGCCGTACCGGCAAATATTGAGGGTCTCCTCTCAAGGCCGTGGACTGTCTTTACCTATATGTTCCTCCACGAGGGATTCCTGCATATACTGTTCAATATTCTATGGCTCTTCTGGTTTGGCAGGATATTCCTGGAATACCTTGACGAGAACAAGCTGCTTGGCGTATATATCCTGGGGGGACTCGCGGGCGCTGCACTCTATATTTTCGCATTCAACGTTTTCCCCGTCTTTGCGCAGGTGTTGCCTGTATCCCGCGCCCTCGGTGCATCAGCCGCCGTGCTTGCAGTGGTCATATCAATCTCGGTTTACGTGCCCAACTACACCATAAACCTGGTATTCATAGGGCCGGTCAGGCTCAAGTATATAGCAGCCGTTATGATCGTTCTTGATGTAATAAGCATTGCCGGCAGCAATGCAGGAGGACATATTGCACACCTGGGCGGCGCTTTGTTCGGCTGGCTATTCATAAGGCAGTACCGGAAGGGCAAAGACCTCACCAGGGGGATCAGTATCCTGTTCTTTAAAATAGCATCCTTGTTCAAGCCTTCCCGGAAGCTTAAGGTTGAATACCGGAAATCCCGGACCGATTATGAATATCACAGGCAAAAGGCGGAAAAACAGAAGCGCATAGATGATATACTTGACAAGATATCCAAATCGGGCTACGACAGCCTGTCAAAAGAAGAGAAGGAAATCCTGTTCAGGGTCAGCAACAAATCATGACAAATCAGACCTTCCTTAGCAGATGCCCATGCAGCAAAGAAAAAAACATAGCAAAAAGGGGGGGAGAGGCCACACTCTTTGGGCTTCAGTAACTGCCCGGCTGAATGTGGTGTTTCACAATACCATCCTGCTTGTCAACATCATTTTTGTTATACTCCTGCTTCTCTCCTACCTCTCTGCAGTTACCAATCCACAGGACCTTTGGATACTGTCATTCTTCGGACTGGCATACCCCTTTATCCTTCTGGCAAATATCCTTTTCGCCCTTTACTGGGCCCTGAAAAGAAGACTTCTTTTTCTCCTGTCGCTGATAGCTGTTCTTACCGGTTATAACCACTTAAGCAACACCTTTCAGGCGAGGTTTTCACAGAAGCAGCCTGACAACCCCCGCAACACCTTTACATTCCTGTCGTACAACGTGCGGCTCTTTAACCTCTACAGGTGGATAGACGACGAGACGGTAAAACAGCAGGTATACGATTTTTTGCTGGGCGAGGACCCTGATGTGCTTTGTATCCAGGAGTATTTCTATAACAGTGAAGATCCCTGGAACAGGTCAAGGGATTTCAGACGACTGCACGACCGTTACCATCACATTGCTTATTCCAGCTCGAACAACAGGGACTTCAACTTCGGAATAGCTACTTTCAGCAGGTACCCCATCGTGAACGAAGGAGTGATCGAATTTGTAAACAGCAGCAATATAAGTATATACACAGACATTGCAATTAACAACGATACCATAAGGGTTTTCAATAACCACCTCCAGTCCGTTCAGTTCACCCAGGAAAACATCAATTTCCTTGACAGTCTTGGCAAGCACGGAAACAGGAGGAATATTGAGGGCATCATCGATATCGGATCACGGCTCAGGACGGCTTTTATCAGGCGATCCCGGCAGGTTGAGATCATTACCGGTCACATAAGGGAATCACCATATCCCGTAATTGTGACAGGCGATTTCAATGATACGCCCGTCTCATATACCTACCGGGTGCTTCGCAAGCAGGGTCTTGACGACGCCTTTGTCCGTTCAGGCAGTGGTATCGGTAACACCTACGTGGCAAAGATCCCGCTCTTCAGGATTGATTACATCCTCCACAGCAGGGAACTGAAATCGTTCTATTTCAAATCGCCCGGAATTGAGCTGTCCGACCACTACCCGCTCAAGTGCGAATTCTCATTCAGAAATGATGGTCTGCGCTAACCGTTATTTAAAACGGCAGGTTGTCAAGATCGGCATTCCCCCCAGTAAGTATAATGCCCGTACGTGTACCGGCAAACAGGTCTTTGTTGTCCAGCACAGCGGCCAGGGGCACCGCCGACGACGGTTCAATGATTATCTTCATACGCTCCCATACCATTCGCATGGCATCGATGATCACCTGTTCGGATACACATATGATATCGTCAACATACTCCCTCACTACGCGGAAGGTAAGAGGTCCAAGCGAGGTAAGCAGTCCGTCCGCCACCGTGGCAGGCGGCAGGGCCGGCTGCAGTATACCTGTCCGGAATGACCGGTATGCATCATCTGCTTTCTCCGGTTCGGCAGCTATGACCCTTGTATGACTGCTCATACTCTTTACGGTTATTGCCGTACCGCTTAGCAGTCCCCCACCTCCCACAGGTACCATTACGATGTCAGGTGAGCCGGTCTCTTCGATCAGCTCCTTTGCCGCAGTAGCCTGTCCGCTGATAACTGCAAAGTTGTTGTAGGGATGGATAAATGTGGCTCCCGTTGAGCTTACCACCTTTTCAAGTGTACTCTCCCTTGCCTCGAGGGTGGGTTTGCACCAGGTTATTTCAGCCCCGTAGCCGGAAACGGCCTTCTTCTTTATTTCCGGGGCCGTCACGGGCATGACTATGTGGGCCTTTATTCCCCTGTTGGCTGCAGCAAGGGCAAGTGCCGCGGCATGGTTGCCTGACGAGTGGGTGGCAACCCCTTTTTCAGCGGCAGCGGGATCAAGTAACAAAACGGCATTGGTTGCCCCCCTGAACTTAAAGGCGCCGACCTTCTGGAAGTTCTCGCATTTGAAAAGGAGCTCACACCCTGCTATCCGGTCGATCGCCCGGGAGGTAAGCACGGGGGTGCGGTGCACCCACCCTGCTATCCTTTCGTGTGCATCAAGCACATCCTGCCACCGGGGTACATCCATAAATCTTTTTTTAGTCCTCCCTGTTCTTTACATACCTGTCCAGCCACTCGGTATACTCCCACAGTACGTGCAAAATCGACTCCCTGGCCACGTAACCATGTGATTCGTAGGGCAGCATTACCAGCCTGGTGGTCACCCCGTGTCCCTGGAGGGCATTGTAGTACCTCTCGCTCTGCATGGGGAAGGTCCCCGAGTTGTTGTCGGCCGCCCCGTGAATAAGCAGAGTTGGCGCAGTCACCTGGTGTGCGTAGGAGAAAGGCGACATCCTGAAATAGAT
>SLOE01000085.1 GCA_007132715.1 Bacteroidales bacterium | reverse complement strand
TCCTCTGCAGGAGCTTTGGCAGCAGGTTCGTCTGCTACGGCCTCCCCTTCTGCGGCACCGGCATCTTCAGGTGCAGCCTGTCGGGATTCGGCAGCAGCTTCGGCTGCAAGATCAGAATTCCTTTTGGCAATTTCTGCGGCCCGGGCCTCATTGACCCTGACCTCCTCATCGAGAGCCTTAGCATCCTCTTCACGCTTCTGCCCCAGAACACTTTCCCTTTTTGCATCTATTTTCGCTTCTTTTTCCTTCAACCAGGCAGCGAAGCGTTTCTCTGCCTCCTCTTCTGTCAAGGCATCCTTCTTAACCCCGTTAAGAAGGTGCTTTTTCATCAATACTCCCTTGTACGAGAGGATAGCTCTACAAGTATCTGTAGGTTGAGCGCCCTTAAGTAGCCAATCTAATGCTCTATCAAAATCCAGTTCAATAGTAGCAGGATTAGTGTTCGGGTTGTATGAACCAACCCTTTCAATAAATCTACCATCACGTGGCGCCCTGCTATCAGCTATCACAATGTGATAGTACGGTTTGTTCTTCTTACCGTGTCTTGCTAATCTGATCTTTACAGGCATGCTCTTTTTTAATTAATAATAAACCTACTTTTTTGAAATTGTGGGTGCAAAGATAAAAGAATAAATTGTTTTAACCCCCTATTTCCATGAAATTTTAGCTGTTCCGGCAAGAGAAGCAGACAGTTCGTCCCGGCACTCTCAAAAGTTATAGAATAGTTTTCAACAACGTAAAAACCAGCCTCCCGATTTTGTAAATTTACAGATTAATGGCATATACCTTTTGCCTCTGTGCCAGGCCCTGACAACCTGGACTTTAACCTGAATATATTGACCCGGAAACCGGACTCCGATGAATAACGGCAGAAACTTTACCCACCTTCATGTTCATACACAGTATTCGATTCTTGACGGGGCATCGAACATAAGGGAGCTGCTGGCCAGGGTATCGGATAACGGCATGACCGCACTTGCCATAACCGACCATGGCAATATGTTCGGTGTAAAGGAGTTCTACAACGAGGCAAAGGCCCGCAAGATCAAGCCGATAATAGGGTGTGAGGTGTACGTGGCCGAGAACAGCCGCTTTGAAAAGACCGGCAAGGAAGACCGCAGCGGACACCATCTTATCCTCCTTGCGAAGAACATTACCGGCTATTTTAACCTTGTAAAGCTTGTATCAAGATCCTATACGGAAGGCTTTTATTATAAACCCCGTATTGATAAGGAGTTGCTCCGGGAATACCGGGAGGGGATTATTGTTTGCAGCGCCTGCCTCGGCGGGGAGGTGCCGCAGGCGATAATGAACAGCGGTATGGGGGAGGCTGAAAAGATCATCCTTGAATTCAAAGAGTGGTTCGGCAACGACTACTATCTTGAGCTGCAGAGGCATCCTTCAGGCGATCCGGCAATTGACAGGGATGTCTACGACAACCAGAAAATAGTCAACGAACAACTGGTTAAACTGTCGCAAAAACACGGCATCAAGCTCATTGCATCCAATGATGTGCATTTCATAAATGAAGAAGATGCGGGAGCCCATGACAGGCTTATCTGCCTTAACACCGGTAAGGAAATTGATGACCCCGACCGCCTCAGGTATACGCGGCAGGAATTTCTCAAGAGCACAGAACAGATGTACGAGCTTTTCGCCGACATACCCGGGGCTCTTGAAAATACGATGGAGATAGCCGGAAAAGTTGAGATCTATGAGCTCAATCAACATCCTGTCATGCCCGACTTTCCAATCCCTGAGGGATTTGAAAATGAAGATGTGTACCTCAGGCACATCACTTTAGAAGGTGCAAAGAAACGGTACCGGGTCATCACCGATGAGGTCAGCAACCGGATAGACTTTGAGCTGTCGGTGATCAAAAAAATGGGTTTCCCGGGCTACTTCCTCATTGTTCAGGACTTTCTCAGGGCTGCCCGTGAGATGGGCGTTTCGGTGGGACCCGGAAGGGGGTCGGCCGCCGGATCGGTAGTTGCCTACTGTAACTATATAACAGACATCGATCCCCTGAAATACAAGCTCCTTTTCGAGAGGTTTCTGAACCCCGACCGCATCTCCATGCCCGACATCGACATTGACTTTGACGAGGAGGGCAGGGATCTGGTGCTCAGGTATGTAGTCGATAAGTACGGTAAGGACCGGGTAGCCCAGATCATTACCTTCGGTACCATGGCTGCAAAGATGGCTATACGTGATGTGGCAAGGGTACAGAAACTCCCGCTGGCCATGGCCGACAAACTCGCCAAGCTTGTCCCCGAAAGGCCTGGAACATCACTTAAAATGGCATACAAAGAAGTCAAAGAACTGGATGAAGCAAGGAAGAAGGGTGAGGAGGAGGTCAGGCAGACACTTAAGTTTGCCGAGACACTCGAGGGTTCGGTAAGGCATACCGGGTTGCACGCCTGCGGCATAATTATTTCGAAGAACGAGCTTACCGGGCACATTCCCGTCTGCACCTCAAAGGACACCGACCTGCTGGTTACCCAATATGACGGAAACCACGTTGAAAGCGTGGGTATGCTCAAGATGGACTTCCTTGGGCTTAAGACCCTGTCAATAATTAAGGACGCTGTTGAGGCCATTGAAAAATCGAAAGGGGAAAAAACAGACTTCAACAAGGTAGGCCTTGAAGACGAAAAGACATACGAGCTGTTCAGCCGGGGCGAAACGACGGCAATTTTTCAGTTTGAGTCGCCGGGAATGAAGAAACACCTGAGAGATCTCAAACCCAACCGCTTTGAAGACCTTATCGCGATGAACGCCCTTTACAGGCCCGGACCGATGGAATACATTCCCTCGTTCATAAAGAGAAAGCACGGCAGGGAAGCGATCTCATACGAGGTTCCGGTAATGGAGACCCTGCTCGAAGACACTTACGGGATTACAGTTTACCAGGAGCAGGTGATGTTGCTCTCGCAGAAGATGGCAGGGTTCAGCGGGGGACAGGCTGACTCGCTCAGGAAGGCAATGGGCAAAAAGAAGAAGCATGAGATGGACAAGCTCCGCGAGCTGTTCACCGAAGGTTGCCTTGAAAACGGTTACGAAGATAAGGTGGTCAGGAAGATATGGGCCGACTGGGAAGCTTTTGCACAATACGCCTTCAACAAATCGCACTCCACCTGCTATGCCCTGATAGCGTACCAGACTGCCTGGCTCAAGGCACACTACCCTGCAGAGTTCATGGCGGCGGTGCTGAGCCGCAACATCTCAGACATCAAGAAGATCACCGTGTTCATGGATGAGTGCCGCCGCATGGGCATCCAGGTCCTGGGTCCCGATATCAACGACAGCGACCTTAAGTTTACCGTCAACAAAGAGGGCAACATAAGATTCGGGCTTGGCGCCATAAAAGGTGTAGGTGAAAGCGCTGTTGAAAAGATCATCGAAGAGAGGGAGCGCAACGGCATGTTCAATGATATTTTCGACTTTGCCGAACGAGTTAATTTTCACTCTGTCAATAAAAGGGTCCTGGAAGCCCTTGCCGCTGCAGGCTCTTTTGACGGGTTCGGAGAGATAGAACGGCACCAGTTTTATGGCACCGACCTCAAGGGTTCCACCTTCATCGAAAACCTTATAAGGTACGGGACCAGGGTTCAGGCCGACAAGATCACTCCGCAGGGCAATCTCTTTGGCGACAGTCCCGGATTGACCTACCCAAAACCCGAAATACCCAAAATTGCCGAATGGTCGAAAGTGGAGAAGCTGAACAGGGAGCGGGAGCTTATAGGTATATTCCTGTCGGCCCATCCGCTTGACGACTTCAGGCTGGAGATAGAGAACCTGACAACACATTCGCTGTCAGACCTGTCAGATATTAAAGAGCTTATGAACCGTGAGGTTGTGATTGCGGGTATAGTTAACAGTGTAAAAGAAGCATACACCAAAAACGGGAACCCGTTCGGCCGGATGGTGCTGGAAGACTACAGGGGCTCATTGGAGCTTACCTTATTTGGCAAGGATTACATCAACTTCAAGAACTATTTCGTAAAAGACTGCCCCCTCCTGATCAAGGGAAGGATACAGCCAAGATATTACAACCAGGAGGAGTATGAGCTGAAGGTAAAGAGCATGTCGCTCCTTGCCAATGCCAGGGAGGACCTCATTAAAAGCATCTCGCTCGACATTCCTTTGTCCGGCATAAACACCGGCATTATCAATCAGTTAAGCGACCTGACGGAAAAGAACAAGGGAGAGGTTGTCATGAAGTTCCGCATTGTCGAAAAAGAGGAGAACATTGCCGTTAGTATGTTCTCCCGTTCAAAGCGTATCAGCCTTACAAAGGAGGTTCTCGGATTCCTGGACAAGAATCCCGACATAGAGGTACGGCTGAACTGACATTGAAGCGCGGCTAAAACAGGAGAGGTTTTGTATATGTATATGTATATTTGTATCTTTGCATTCTTATAAATCAAATTTTCAAAAGCCATGACAATAGAAGTTACCGAATCCAATTTCGAAGAGCAGGTATTGAAGTCCGGTAAACCCGCAATGCTTGATTTCTGGGCAGAATGGTGCGGCCCCTGCAGGGTGATCGCTCCCTATGTCAAGGAGATGGGTGAAGAATTTGCCGGCAAGGCCGTTATCGGCAAGGTTGACGTAGACAGCAACCCGGGAATCGCGGCAAAATACGGTATCAGGAACATCCCGACAATCCTTTTCATCAAAAACGGCGAGGTGGCCGACAAGCATGTCGGAGCTGCACCCAAGAATACGCTGGTTGAAAAACTGAACGCTCTGTTGTAACCCATTCGCTGCAAAGCTGAAAAGGCACCTGACGCGATGCAGGTGCCTTTTTCAATTATTTCATGACCGGGCTCAGATGGTCATAATATCTTCCTCCTTATTCTTAAGCAGCTCCTCGATCTTTTCAGAATAGGAATCGGTCAGTTTCTGGACATCCTGTTCAGCCCACTTCTCAGCATCCTCGGGCAACCCTTCCTTCTGCATCCTCTTGAGTTCCTCATTCGCCTCCCTCCGCGCATTCCTGAGGCTTACACGGGCGTTCTCACCTTCACTCCTCACCTGGCGGACAAGGTTTTTGCGCCTTTCCTCCGTAAGGGCAGGTACAACTATCCGAAGTATTTCACCGTTGTTGACCGGGTTAAATCCCAGGTTGGCATGCAGTATTGCCTTCTCGATAGGCTCCAGCATGCTCTTTTCCCACGGCTGAATGGTTATTGAGCGGGGATCGGGAGTATTAATATTGGAAACCTGGTTAAGAGGTGTAGTGGCACCATAGTAGTCGACCGTTATTCCGTCAAGCATATGGGGACTGGCTTTCCCGGCACGGAGCTTTGCCAGCTCATCCCGGAGATAGGTTAGAGCCTTCTCCATTTTCTCTTCGGCAATATCGAGTATCATTTGGACTTCTTCTTCCATGGCCGTAAGCTTTTGAATTACTATAGCGGCATAAATATATTCAATTTTTGACTAAAGTTCCAATCCTTTCCCCCAAAATGATCTTTTTCAGGTTTCCCGCCCGGTTAACATCAAACACAACCATGTTTAGCCCGTTCTCGCTGCAAAGTGTATAGGCCGTCAGGTCAACGATCTTCAGTCCCCTGCTGTACGCCTCGTCAAAGGTTATCTCGTCAAACTTCGTGGCATCAGGCACTTTTTCAGGATCGGCTGTGTATACCCCGTCCACCCTGGTTCCCTTAACAAGCAGCTCGGCACCCATCTCCACCGCACGCAGGGCGGCGGCAGTATCGGTTGTAAAGAAAGGGTTGCCAGTACCTGCAGAGAAGATCACTACCTCTCCATTGTCAAGGGCCTCCTTTACAAGCTGCCTGCTGTATCCCTGCCCTACCGGCTCCATCCTTATGGCGGTAAGCAGCCTGCACCCGACACCCATGCTCTCAAGAGCCGAGTTCATTGCAAGTCCGTTAATTACTGTAGCCAGCATACCCATATAATCGCCCTTCACCCTGTCAAATCCCTTATCAACTCCCTTAAGTCCCCGAAAAATATTCCCCCCTCCGATAACCAGTCCCACCTTCACTCCCAGGTCAACAAGAGACTTTATCTCCTGAGCATATTTCATCAGGCTTTGCGGGTCAATACCATGTTTCCCGCTTCCCATAAGTGATTCGCCGCTGAGCTTTACCAGCACCTTTTTGTATTTTATCATAACTTTATTTTTAATCAGGGCAATTCATGGCTCTCCGCCTTTACTAATGACCATGTTAAAATCGCCCCAAATGCTTTGTCCTGGTAAAGATAAAAAAAAAGAGGGCTTGATTGCCCCCTTTATTTTTTATCACTGCCGCCTTCCGGCAGATGTACATGAAATTTTGACTTTTACAGGAGAAATGTTGTACCTGTATGCCGGGATTAAGCCCGTTTGTCAGCTTCCAAGTCCGTACCTGAGAAAACCGGTAACCGTCAGCTCCTTGTCAAACTCCTGCAGGTACTGCTTAACGGTCTTCTTGTTGTCCTTGGTAAAGTCCTGGTTCAGCAGCGTGCTCTCTTTGTAGAACTTGTTGAGCTTCCCCATTGCAATCCGCTCAAGCAGCTCCTCAGGCTTACCTTCCTGGCGTGCCTGTTCCTTCCCTATCTCGATCTCCTTGTCGATCACCTCCTGCGGAATATCATCCTTATCAACCGACACCGGATTCATCGCGGCAACCTGCATAGCCACATCCTTGCCTACCTGTATGCCGGTCTTCTTGTTCAGACCCACAAGTGTTGCCAGCTTATTGCCGGGGTGAATATACGGCACTACCATCGAAGCCTCAAGCTTTTCATAGTATGATATATCGATCTTCTCGCCAATGATACCAACCTGCTGCAAAATGACGTCAGACACGCCGGTCCCGTCCATTTCAAGTCCCTTCAGCTCTTCAAGGCCGGCAGGATTCTTTTCAAGGGCAAGATCAAGTATTGAGTTCGCAAGCGCCACAAAACCTTCATTCTTTGCAACAAAGTCGGTCTCACTGTTCAGCACAACGATCGCACCGCGGGTGCCGTCGCCGGTAACCTTGGCCAGAACAACGCCTTCGGTGGCTTCACGGTCGGCCCTCTTGCTGGCCACTGCAATACCCTTTTTCCTGATTATCTCGGCGGCCTTCTCGAAGTCGCCGTCAGCCTCAGCAAGGGCTTTCTTGCAATCCATCATTCCGGCCCCGGTCATTTCTCTCAGTTTTTTTACATCTGATGCACTTATGTTAGCCATGACTATTTAATCTTTTTATAAATAATTATTCTTTTACTTCGCTGTCACTTTTCTCACCGGCAGCTTTTCCGGAGGGTTTCTCTACGGCAGTTTCAGCTTCGGCCTCTGTCGAAGATCCAACCTTTTTCTCGTCGGTTCTTGTCCTGGGGCGAGCGGGTTTTGCTCCGCCTTCATTCTCTCCTTGACCTTCCTTTTTCCCTTCCGGGAAACCTTTTCTGGCCCTTATACGCCTTTTTTCAGGCTTCTCTCTATTTTCGCCTTTCTTCTCTTTTACTGTCACATCTTTTTCCTTCTCTACCTTCCTCTCGTCAAGCCCTTCCTGTATGGCTTTGGCCATGATCCTAATAATAAGGTCTATTGATTTCGATGCATCATCGTTCGCAGGTACAGGAAAATCTATCTCGCGGGGATCAGAATTGGTGTCAACAATGGCAAAGACGGGGATGTTGAGCCTTTTTGCCTCACGTACGGCAATGTATTCCTTCATCACATCAACTACGAAAAGCGCGGCTGGAAGCCTGGTAAGGTCGGCAACACTTCCGAAGTTCTTCTCGAGCTTTGCCCTCTGCCTCATGATCTGCAGACGTTCCCTTTTAGCAAGGTTGCTGAAGGTCCCGTCCTGCTCCATCTTGTCAATTACCGCCATCTTCTTGACCGACTTCCTGATAGTCGGGAAGTTGGTAAGCATACCACCGGGCCAGCGCTCAGAAACATAGGGCATGTTGACCTCCTTTATACGCTCATCAACAATATCCTTGGCCTGTTTTTTGGTTGCAACAAACAGTATCTTGCGGCCTGACTTGGCAATCTGCTTAAGACCCGAAGCAGCCTCTTCTATCTTTACAATTGTCTTGTGAAGGTCAATGATATGGATACCGTTGCGCTCCATGAAGATATAGGGAGACATGGCAGGGTTCCACTTTCTCTTAAGGTGGCCGAAATGCACTCCGGCATCCAGCAGTTCTTCAAAACTTGTTCTTGACATTTAAAAGATTTTAGGTTCGTTTACATTCTTATTTTGTCAACCTGCTGGTAGTTCCCCGATAAGGAAATCCTGCCGGTTTAGATACTAAACTACAGTCAAAAGCCTATCGTTTGCTGAACTGGAATTTCTTCCTGGCTTTAGGCTGCCCCGGTTTTTTCCTTTCAACCTCGCGGGGATCGCGGGTCAGGAACCCTTCGGCTTTAAGTGCGGGCTTATTCTCGGGATCAAGCTTGATCAGCGCTCTTGCAATACCCAGGCGTAATGCTTCGGCCTGGCCCTTTACGCCACCGCCGTCAAGATTAACTTTAATGTCAAATTTTCCTGCTACCTGAAGTACCTGCAACGGCTGTTCTACTATATACTGAAGCTGCGGATTGGGAAAATACTCTTTCAGATCACGGCTGTTAATGGTTATGTTCCCTTTACCGTCGTTAAGGATTACCCTTGCCACTGCGGCCTTCCTTCTGCCTATTGAATTGATGACTTCCATATATGAGTATTACTTTATTGAGTCAAAATTAACTGTTTTGGGTTTCTGCGCCTCGTGGGGATGTTCGCTGCCAGCGTAAACATGAAGGTTACGGAACATTTCCCTTCCCAGCCTGTTCTTCGGCAACATCCCTTTTACCGCTCTCTCAACTATTTTCTCAGGTGTTTTCTCCTTTACCCTTGATAAAGATGTCTTGCGCTGTCCGCCCGGGTATCCTGTATGGTGGATATAATATTTCTGGTCGTTCTTGTTTCCTGTAAGCTTCACCTTTTCGGCATTGATTACAATTACGTTGTCGCCGCAATCGACGTTGGGGGTGAAGTCAGGCTTATGCTTTCCCCTCAGCATGAAGGCAACGACAGACGCAAGGCGTCCAAGCACCTGCTCTTCTGCATCGACTATTATCCACTCCTTGTTAACTGTAGCCTTATTGGCCGATACTGTTTTGTAACTTAATGTATCCACTTTGATGGTAATATTTTGATTATTATCCTGATGTTTCCTTTTTCCGGTTCCGGTAAATGGTCTGCAAAAATACAATTATTTTTATTTATTCAATAACTTTATCAACAATTTTAGTAAAATTGCCACAGCCTTATGCCGGCAGATAATAAAACCGTGGCCCGGAAGTTTTATATTCCTCGACAATGATAAGGAACCGTAATCTATTCCATTTTTATATATATATCGGGGGACTCATGCTCCTGGCGGCGAGTCTGCCCCTTTCTCCGTTCCTTGTCACTCTCTCCCAGATGATCCTTGCGGTCAACTGGCTTGCCGAGGGGAACCTCAGGAACAAAATGCAAAGAGTATGGCAACGCAAACCGCTCTTCATCTTCCTGCTTTTATTCGCGATTCACCTGGTATGGCTATTCAACACCACCGACTTTGCCTATGCATTCAGGGACATAAAGATCAAGCTGCCGCTCCTGCTGCTTCCCCTTGTCATGGGAACCAGCCGCACACTGAGGGAGAACCAGCTTAAGGTAATTCTCCTGGTCTTTACAGGAGCCATAATCATAAGCTCCCTCTTCAGCATCTACCACCTCTCGGTTATAGCATGGAACCCGATGTCCGACGTAAGGGAAATCTCCGTATTCATCTCACATATAAGGCTTTCTCTCCTTGTAAATATAGCCATCTTCAGTCTCATATACCTGCTGATAACAAACACCTTCACCTGGCAGCGGCCGCTGCGCAACACCCTGTGGATATCACTGGCATGGCTGATACTTTTTCTCTTCATATTGCAGTCCGTTACCGGGATAGTCATATTCATAATAACGGGTTTCCTGTTCATCCTGAGGTTCTCACCCTGGTTCGGAGAGAGTTACTGGTATATCAGGTATCCCCTGCTTTACGGGCTCACGGCAGTCTTTGCAGCCATTGTTGTCTATTCGGCAGTCGTGGCATTCTCCTTCTCCCGCGGTGAGATCAGTCCCGACAAACTGAAGACATATACCCCGTCGGGCAACACCTACATACACCACACCTGGAACCGGCAGATGGAGAACGGCAATTACATCTGGATCAACATATGCGAGCCGGAGCTGGAGCAGGAGTGGAACCGCCGAAGCAGTCTCGAATACAGGGGTACCGACCATTTAGGCAACGAGCTGCGCTACACCCTGATACGCTATCTTACATCCCTCGGATACGACAAGGACGCTGCCGGTGTATCAAGGCTTACAGAGACCGATATACGCAACATTGAGAACGGGATGGCCAACCATATATACCAGAATAACCGCTGGCTGTATCCAAGGATATACCAGATTATCTGGGAGATCGACAGCTACCGCAAGGGCGGGAACCCGAGCGGCCATTCGCTCGCCCAACGCATCGAATACTGGAAAACCGGGCTTGACGTTGTCTCTGCAAATTTCTGGCTGGGCACCGGTACCGGAGATGTGGACCTTGAATATACGCGACATTACGCGGAGAGATCCACCCTCCTGGAGCCCGAATGGCAACTCAGGGCCCACAACCAGTTCCTGACATTTTTGATCAGCTTCGGTATAGCAGGTTTCCTGCTGGCCGTCTTCAGCATGACGGCGCCAATTTTCATGGAAAAGCGGCAGTCGCAGATGCTGCCCTTCATCTTTGCCATAGTGGCACTGTTGTCGATGATAACCGAAGACACCCTGGAGACACAGGCCGGGGCCACCTTCTTTGCCTTTTTCTACGCCCTCTTTATATTTTCCAGGGATAAAAGCTATCCTGAGAATGGCTACGATTCGTATTAAAAAGGACTTCTTCACACGCGATGTACTTGAGCTGGCGCCGGCCCTTCTGGGCAAGAAGCTGGTCAGGGTATACCCAGGCGGCACCACCGGTTCATTTATTATCACCGAAACCGAAGCCTACAGGGGAGAGATTGACAGGGCCTGCCATGCAAGCCGCGGCCGCACTCCCCGTACCGAGATCATGTACAGCGAGGGAGGCGTTCTCTACGTGTACCTGGTTTACGGTATCCACTGGATGCTGAACATAGTGACCGGCCGTGAAGGAGACCCCCAGGCCGTGCTGATAAGGGCATTGGAGGAAACCTTTTCACCTTCCGAACATCAGTCCGAAAGTCAAGCCTGTCAAGAAACCTGCTCTCTCCCGGCCGGTCAGGCAGGCACAGATGCCACTGGTAATAATGCAACAGAGCAAGAGCCAGTCAGCAAACAAATTACCGGTCCGGGTCGCCTTACCAAAACACTCGGCATAGACGGCAGCTTCAACGGCGAGCCCCTTTACGGCCCGGGAAGGATCAGGCTCGAAGATACCGGCATCACCCTTCCTTACACCACGACACCACGCATTGGCATCGACTACGCCTGCGAACCATGGAGATCAAAACCCTGGCGGTTTGTAGC
>SLOE01000111.1 GCA_007132715.1 Bacteroidales bacterium | reverse complement strand
TTGAGGCAGGTACAAGGGCCGTGCTTTGGTTTTTGTTCGACAACAGCTATGGTGAAGTTGAGTACCTGTTACGGCGTGAAGAAGATGAAGGAGGAACTAAAGGAGTTCTGAGGTTAAAGCAATCGGGTGGATATGCTACCATACTGGATGACGAAAACCCGGTCCTCAGATACCATCATACGGAGGTCATGCCGCCTGACGGGGTGGACCCTGTATTCAGGCGTTCCGCCTTTATCCATCCCCTCTGGTCTCCCGGAGGAGAGGTACTGACACGCATTCAGCCCGAAGATCATTATCACCATTATGGTATATGGAACCCGTGGACACGTACGGTGATTGACGGGCAGCATGTTGATTTCTGGAATCTCGGCGCAGGGCAGGGCAGGGTCAGGTCAGCGGGTTACCTGGGTGCTGTTGAAGGGCCGGTTTATACAGGATTCAGGGTTCACCAGGAACATATCGCGTATATGGATGAAGGGTCAGATAATGAAACGATTGCACTTAACGAGTTATGGGATGTAAGAGTCTGGGGTACCGGCCACGACGCCATAAGGATTGCAGACCTTACAACAACACTGAACACACCGCTGGAGAACGGGATATTGTTCGAAGCATACAGGTATGGCGGGGGAATCGGTTTCCGGGCTACTGAAAAGTGGCACGCTCATAACAGCACTGCACTCTCCTCCGAGGGAAAAACAAGGGATGAAATTGATGGTACCGGTGCCAGATGGGTTATCGTTGAAGGGGAATCGTCTGTGGCCGAAGGGCGTTCAGGAATCCTTTTTCTCAGTCATCCCGGTAACAGGATGCACCCCGAGCCGGTGAGGATGTGGGGTGCCGGCCACAACCAGGGCAGGGAAAATGTTTTCATGAATTTCTGCCCGATCAGGCATGACGACTGGATGATCGAGCCCGGCCGGGACTATACCCTGCGGTACAGGATGGTGGTATTTGACGGAACAATGGAGCCTGGTGAGGCTGAAAAGTTCTGGAGGTCGTTTGCAGTCGCTCCCCGGGTAACGATGACCGGATTAAAGTGAGCCGGAAATTACCCCGTTGCCGGCCGGACTGGAGGGAGAGTGATTGGCGGAAATTACCCCGTTGCCGGCCGGACTGGAGGGAGAGTGATTGGCGGATAATAGCCTGGCAGAAAGTAAAACAATATTAAAACCAACCCAAAATAGATTATGAAGCGAAGAACTTTTTTAATAAAAGGTGCAGCAGCGGCCGCGGGGTCGTTTGTGCTGCCGACCGTTATTTCCTCTTCAGTTTTAGGCAATAACCCGCCATCGGGAAAGATAAATATCGGGCAGATAGGATGCGGCAGGATGGGCCGGGAGGACATACGCAACACCATGAGGTTCGACAGGGCCCGTTTTATTGCTGTGTGCGATGTTGACAGCAGGAGAATGGCCGATGCCAAACAGATGATTGAAGAGTATTATGCTGAAAAAACCGGCAACCCTGATTACGTTGATGTCAAAATGTATGAAGACTACAGGGAAATGCTCCTTAACCCTGATATTGATGCCGTAGTTATCAGTACACCCGACCACTGGCATGAGCAGCCTGCCATGGAGGCAGCGCTTGCCGGCAAGGATATATACCTCCAGAAACCCAATTCCCTTACAGTGGCTGCAGGGAGGCAGATGAGCGATGTGGTGCAGAGGCAGGGTGTGATCCTGCAGGTAGGTACCCAGCAGCGATCTTCCGAACAGTTCCGTGTAGCAGCCGAGCTTGTCCGCAACGGCAGGATAGGCAGACTTCATACCGTCAAGGTGGGACTTCCCGGTGATCCTGCCGGACCCGATTTCCCGGAAATGCCCGTTCCGCCGAATCTCAATTTTGACATGTGGCTTGGTTCAACACCTGTTGTCCCCTATACCGAGAACGGTGTTCATCCGCAGCGTGGGTACGGCCGCCCCGGCTGGCTGAGGATTGAGAATTACGGTGCAGGAATGATAACCGGCTGGGGACAGCATCATTTTGATTGTGCACAATGGGGAATGGACACCGAATATACCGGTCCGGTCTCTGTACAGGCTGTGGCGGAGTTCCCTAAATCGGGACTGTGGAACGTTCACGGTGATTTCATGGTAAAGACTGAATATGAAAATGGGATTACCATGTACACCAGCGGCGGTTTTCCCAACGGGATAAGGTATGAGGGTACAGATGGGTGGATCTTTGTATCGAGGGGTTCATACAGGGCAACAGCGAGCGACCCTGTAAGTGAAGAGGCCAGCCGCAGGGCACTCGATGCCAGTGATCCCGAAATTTTAAGGTTGTTACCCGGCCCTGATGAGATAAACCTTTACCGCAGCGACGATCATTACGGCAACTGGCTGGACTGCATTGTAAGCCGCAGGCAGCCGGTCTGCCCGGTCGAAGTGGGGCACCGTTCCTGCACGGTCTGCCTGATAAGCCATATAGCAATGAAGATTCCCGGTGAACTCAGGTGGAACCCCAGGGCCGAGAGATTTATTGACAATGATGTCGCCAATGCTATGTTAAGCAGGCCGCAGCGTTATCCCTACGGGTCGAACTATGTTAAATTGTAAATTACCGGGTCTGCCGGAAGATTATACCGGGTGACATGCTTAACCCGGTTTGAATTATTCCTTGTACCTTACTCTCTGCCTTGTGCCTGAAGGAATTCCGACGGTTTGCCGGTGTGGGTAACGTCCAGCTTGTGCATGGCACGTGTGCAGGCGATATAGAGTAATTTCCTGTCAGTTTCTGTTTGGTAGTTGCCGTGAGAGGCAAAAGGTACTGTGACCTGGTCAAATTCAAGACCTTTAGCCATGTGGACCGCAGTAATGACCGCCCCGTTAATAAAAGCCACGCTTTCTGTATTGATGAGGTAAACACCCGAAGGGTGGTCTTTTATCATCTCAAAGAGCCTTTCAGCCTCCTTCGGGGTTTTGCATATTATGCCCAGGGAATTGAAGCCTGAATTGCTGAATTTGCCTATAAT
>SLOE01000064.1 GCA_007132715.1 Bacteroidales bacterium | reverse complement strand
TTGGTCCACCCGTCATATGGCTTCAGCAGTCCGGTTGTTGATACCGCGCTTTCCAGGGTTCGCAGCACCGTGGTGCCGACCGCACATACGTTCTTTTTTTTATCTTTTGCCACGTTCACTGTCCTGGCGGCCTCCTCGGCAACGACAATTCTTTCGGAGTCCATCTTGTGCTTTGTCAGGTCTTCGACATCTACTGTGCGGAAATTACCCAGGCCTACATGAAGTGTGATCTCTGCGAAATTGACACCCTTGATCTCCAGCCTCTTCAACAGCTCCCGGCTGAAGTGCATGCCGGCCGTGGGCGCTGCTACGGCTCCCTCATGTTTTGCAAAGATGGTCTGGTACCTTTCGCGGTCCTCTGGCACAACATCACGGCGGATGAATTTAGGAAGCGGCGTTTCGCCGAGGTTATAGAGTGTTTCCTTGAATTCTTCGTAAGGTCCGTCATAGAGGAAGCGCAGGGTCCTGCCCCGTGAGGTTGTATTGTCGATCACTTCGGCTACCAGCATGTCATTTTCGCCAAAATAGAGTTTGTTGCCTATCCTGATCTTGCGGGCCGGGTCAACCAGCACGTCCCATAACCGCTGTTCCCTGTTGAGCTCCCTGAGCAGGAAGACTTCGATCTCTGCCCCGGTTTTTTCCTTGTTCCCCAAAAGCCTGGCGGGGAAAACCTTGGTGTTGTTGAAAACCATAACATCCTGGTCATCATAATAATCTATTATTTCCTTGAAGATCCTGTGCTCAATTTTACCGGAGTTCCTGTGAAGAACCATCAGTCGCGATTCGTCGCGGTTCTCGGCCGGATGTTTGGCAATAAGATTTTCTGGAAGGCTGTACTTGTAACGTGATAATTTCATTCTCTCCATCATCATTTTCTGCTTAACCTGCTCATAGTATTAAACGCCTCTTATACGTAATAACGCCTGTTTTGTTCTATTTATGCGTATTTATTTTGAAATTGTTCGGGAGAAATCGCATCTTCAAGCCGGTAATCACCTATTCTCGTCCTTTCGAGCGATGAAAGGTATGCGCCGCTGCCGAGTTCCCTGCCCAGATCTCTTGCCAGCGACCTGATATAGGTTCCTTTACTGCATGAGATACGCAACCTGAGCACGGGAAGGTCAAAATGTTCAATTTCCAGCGCCCTTATGCTTACCCTGGAGGCGGGAAGCTCTATATCATCGCCTCTACGGGCCCTCTTGTAAGCTCTTTTCCCATCAATGAACTTTGCAGAGAAAAGTGGTGGCACCTGGTCAAACTCCCCCCTGAATTTTACAAGTGCTCTTTCGACAAGCTCCCTGGTTATGTGTGCTGTACCGTATTCGCCGTCAACCTCAGTTTCCAGGTCGTACGAGGGCGTGGTTTTGCCCAGCATGAATTCGGCAACGTATTCTTTTTCGAGCATCTGGAAACCGCTTATCTCCTTGGTCATCCTGCCGGTACAGATAATTACCAGTCCGCTCGCCAGCGGATCAAGGGTCCCGGCATGACCCACCTTGATCTTGCGTATGCCGTAATATTTTCTCAGCACTGATCTTATCTTGTTGACCGCATCGAAGGATGTCCACCCCAGGGGCTTGTTTATCAGGATTATGCCGCCGGCCAGCAGGCTTGTGTCTTTTTCGGGAATAGTCATCCGGTATTATTAACCAAAGAAAATGGCAGTAAAAGCCACTATGATACAATATATTGCAAAATAAATCAATTTCCCTTTTCTGACAACGCTGAGCATTACCCTACATGCAAACAGTCCGGAAAGAAACGCCGCGACAAAGCCTATGATAAGGGGGACTAGGCCGATGGTGACCTGTGAAGGGTCGCTATCTCTTATGATATCGAAAAATGTAGCACCGATGATCGGCACCAGCACCATCAGGAACGAGAATTTGGTTACCAGGTCCTTTCGTACACCAAGGAAGAGCCCTGTCGCAATGGTTGCTCCCGAACGCGAGATCCCGGGGAGCACCGCGAACGCCTGGGCAATGCCCATTATGAAAGCATCACGCCAGGTCACGTCCTTGTCTTTGGACCTTGCCAGGTATGTCAGCAGCAGCAGGCTTGCCGTTACAAGCAGCATGCTGCCGACAAATACAATGTTGCCTGTATATACGCTTTCGACCTCGGTCATGAAAAAGATGCCGACTATGGCCACCGGGATCATTGAAACGGCTATTTTGAATGTATATATTGTTTCTTCATTCCATTCGAATCTGAAGAGGCCTTCGGCAAGAGCCCGCAGGTCTTTAAAAAACACAACGATTATACTCAGAACAGTTGCAGCGTGTACCAGGATTGAAAAAGTAAGGTTCTCCTTTGCTTCGATGTCAAGTACTACTTTTCCGAGTTCAAGATGGCCGCTGCTGCTTACGGGCAGGAATTCGGTCAGTCCCTGCAGCAGTCCCAAAATCAAAGCTTCTAACCAGGTCATGTGATGATTTCTTTAAAAAGTTAAAATAAATTTGATCTTCGGCCAGTGTATAATAATTATTTGCCGGCCCGGCCGGTGTCTGCCGGTATTAAATTTGGATCTGTATCATTGAAAGTGGGACGATGCCCTCTGTCTGGTGCTGAAGCTATTCTTTTTTCTCATGGTCTGCTTCCTTTGGCTTCTTCATTATGGCGTAAACAATGAATACAAAACCAAATACTGCAACCAGTGGGGCCAGCGTTATGCGGCGGAAACTGAATATTTCCGGGTTGAAGACTTCAGGGTCGTCAGACCCTCCGCCGATCATCAGGATAAAGCCAGCAACTATTATAACCACTCCTGTGATCAGAAGCCTGTAATTTTCCCTTGCGAAGGGGAAATCAAAGGACTTTGCCGGTTCTTTCTTTTTCTTTGCCATTAATTATTATATAGTTGATTTATATTATTTGCTTTCTAATAATAGAGGTCGTCAGTTTTCATGCGCAGATACCGGCTTACAGCAAAAAAGGTCGATATCCAGTTTATTATAATTCCAAGGATAACTATTGATAAAAACAGCAGTCCGATTGTTTGCAGGTCATGGAACCCGAAAAGGTCGGCAAACTCTTGTTGTATAGTATAGATCAGTCCGAACATGAGCGCATTTGCCAGTATTGCTGCATATAGCCCGTGGGCGGCACTCCTTGCAAGGAAGGGCCTTCGTATGAACGCGTTGGTGGCACCGACAAGCCTCATGGTGTTTATGATGAACCTTCTTGCGTAGACCGACAGCCTTATGGTATTGTTGATGAGCGACAGTGAAATAAGAAGCAGCATCAGGCTGAACCCCGTAATTATGATGCTGATCCGTTTGATGTTCTCATTGACGAGGTGTACCAGCGACTTCTGGTAATAGACCTCCTGGACATCCTGGAACTGTTCGATATCTTTTTCTATAACTGCTATGCTGTCGGGATTAGCCCAGGCTGCAAAAAGGTTCACCTCTATTGAGGGCGACAGCGGGTTATACCCGAGAAAACTGATAAAATCCTCTCCCAGCATATCTTCCAGCTCACTGGCAGCCCTCTCCTTGGTGATGTATCTTGTCGATTTGACATACCGGGCCGCATCGAGGTTCTTCTGGATTCTGATGATGTCAACCTCCTTTATTTCCTCATCAAGGATTACTGAAAAGCTGATGTTTTCCTTAACATATTCGGAAAGATTACGTGCGTTAAGCACCAGGAATCCCATAAGTCCCACCATAAAAAGCAGCAATGATATACTTATTATGGAAATGAAATAGGAGCTTCTCAGCCTCCTCTTGATGACTTTTGGATCTTTCTTCATTGCTGTTATCCTATCACTTCAGTCCATCCGAACTTGTCTTCTTCATCACCAAACTGTATGCCGAGCAGCCTTTTATATATCGCTGTCGAGATTGGCCCCGGCTTCCCGTCTTTGCAATAATTTATTGTTTTGCCTGTATCAAGGTCGTGTACCTCGCCAATCGGTGCAATGATGGCTGCCGTTCCGCATGCACCGGCCTCTTCGAAGGTTTCAAGCTCATCGATGGCGACCGGCCTGCGCTCAACTTTCAGCCCCATGTCTTCTGCAATCGTCATTACGCTTTTATTTGTAATTGATGGCAGTATTGAGTCGGACTTTGGCGTAATGTAAGTATTGTCTTTAATTCCAAAGAAATTGGCGGCGCCTATCTCGTCTATATATCTTTTCTCTTTTGCATCCAGATACATGGGAGAGCCATAACCCGCATCGATAGCACGCATAACCCCACGCAGGCTGGCCGCATAATTGCCGCCCACCTTTATATGGCCGGTGCCCAGCGGGGCCGCCCTGTCGGTGTCTCTGACGACAGCTATTCTGACCGGGTTGAAACCTTCCTTGAAGTATGGTCCTACCGGTGTCACAAAAACCATGAACATATACTCGTTTGCCGGTTTGACGCCAACCTGGGCCCCGGTGCCGAGCAGGAGGGGACGAATATATAATGCGGCCCCGGTTCCGTGCGGGGGAACAAAACGCCGGTTCATGAGTACTGCTTTTTCTGCCGCTTCTTTGAATAGCTCTACGGGAACCTGTGCCATATAAATACCTTCGGCCGACCCGGCCATCCTGGCTGCATTTTCCTGCCAGCGGAAAAGTCTGATCTTCCCGTCTTTACCCATAAAGGCTTTCATGCCCTCAAAGGCCTGTTGTCCGTAATGAAGGCAGGTTGCAGCAATATGGATGTTAATATGTTCGGCAGAAGTGATTTCCAGCTCACCCCATTTGCCGTTCCTGTAGTAACAACGTACGTTATAATCGGTCTTGACGTATCCGAACGGAAGGTTTTTCCAGTCAGTATTTTCCATGTTGCCTGTTTTTTCCGCCAAATTTAATCATAATATAAATAAACGCCAATGGCAAAAGGAACCCCTGGTACCTGAAGGAGGAATTATGGTTTTCCGGCTGTTTCGCCTTGCGGCAATTTTACTGCATAAGATGTTCCGATTGCTGGTGGGGGGTGACTTCGGAAAGCTTCCGGGCGGTCAGTGTGTAAAATTCGAATTTATGAAGTTGCCGCGCCATGTTTTTAACAAAATCCTCTTTGGAAGAGACCATGCCATATGAACACATCTCTTCATAAAGCTTTTCTGCAGTCTCTTTCAGCCCGGGTTTGCCAATAAATGCCAGCCGGGCGTCGGAGAGGACCATCCCCGGCAGACTGTCTGCTGTGGGTGGGAACAGGGGTGTCTTCAGCAGGTCGCAAATGTCCTTGGCCTGTTTTTCGGTGTATTTGTCTTTTATAAACACCTCACGCGAAAGCTGGTCAATATAGCCCTCCCTTTCGCCGTACCCCCTGATATAGCTGTAGCAGTCGAACAATGCCGCTGTAAGTACCGCCAGTCTTTCTTCTTCAGATAACTGTTCTGAGCTTGCAAGCAGTTCGCAGCGTGTAAGGAGGTCCACACAATACTTGTGGTTGTGAAAGCAAAGAGCGGCTGGCAGCTCATCCTCCATTATCCGAAGGTATTCTTCTTCAAGATCTCTGAGCCTCAGGAACTGCAGCTTTGTAAAAAACCGGTGGTTGGGCTCTTCACCTTTCATGTCGACCGAGTATTCAGGCCTGAAACCCTTTACAAAGTACATATCTATATTGCCCTTATACTTAACCGGCATCTTACCCCGGTACTCGCACACGAAGAAATCCTTTATATACTCGAATGTACTTCCCGATATATTTATCTGGCCCGACTCACCTGATGATTCCATCCTGCTGGCGGTGTTTACAGAATCGCCCCAAATGTCGAAGGAAAGCTTTTTTTGTCCTACCACTCCCGCAATTACCGGACCCGTATGAATTCCTATGCGCAGATCCCAGAAGTTTTCCTTTTCCTCCTTCAGCCTCTTCATATGCTGCATTATCCTGATGGCGGCAAGAACAACGTCAACAGGGTTTGTAGTGTTTGCATCGGGTATACCGCCCGCGGCCATATAGGCATCACCTATGGTTTTTATCTTTTCTATGTTGAATTCCTCGACAAGGGTGTCAAAATGGAAAAAGAACTTATCAAGTTCATCTACAAGTATCTCGGGGTTCATCTGCTCGGCAATACGGGTAAAACCTTCAATGTCGCTGAACAGAATAGTTACCATATTGTATTTACGGCTGCTTGCCTTACCTGTTAATTTAAGCTGTGCCGCTGTTTCTTTCGGCAGCATATTGGAAAGAAGTTCATCAACTTTTTCCTTTTGGCTCAGAAGCTCTTCGGTGCGTTTATGAATTATACCCTCCAGTTTAAATCTTAACCTGGCGAAACGCAGGTCTTTGCGTGCCAGAATAAATATAACCAGCAGAAGAAGGGTGATGCCGGCAAGAAGGGTCAGCCAGGGAAATATTAAAATGAGGCTGGTGAAGGGTACAGGCAGGACTGAGCCGATCTGTGTTGAAGGGGCGCTGCCCGCAACGCCTGGTTCAAAAGGCGTCAGACTTAAAAAGAAAGTGTTACCTTTGTATATTGCAGCGATTAATAATGACATCATCTTTTCCGGGGCTGGACTGATTATCCTGCTTTTACGTCGATTTGTCAAAAAGGTTTTAAAATAGGATCTGTAACAGGGTTGCATATTTCTGATTTTTTATATTTTTATAGTTTTATAGGTCCAATTAAACTTATCAGATTATGGGAAGTACGGTCAAGCCATTAATGGTGCCCTGGGATTTTACCCAGGTTGCAGAATATGCCCTTGAACACGCCGTTAAAATTGCAAAGATCGACGGCAACCCTATTTACCTTGCTCATATAGCAAAGAAGAAAGAAGAGGAGGAGAAACTTAAGGGGATACTTGAGGTATATGCTATTGAAGCTTTCAAAAAATACAGCATTAAGCCTAAGGTGATCGTCAAGCAAGGCAATATATTTACCAGTATTGGTGAAATTGCCGATGAAATTGATGCTGAAATGGTCGTGATGGGAACTCACGGCATGAAGGGTATGCAGAAGCTGACCGGCAGCTGGGCCCTGAAAGTGATAGTAAGTTCAAAGGTGCCCTTTGTTGTAGTTCAGTCGCCTCCTGAAAACAACAATTTTGAAGACATAGTGCTGCCAATCGATTTTCGGAAGGAAGATAAAGAGAAACTCAATTGGATAGTTTACCTGTACAAGCACTTCAACTCAAAAATTCATATCATCAAGCCCAAAAAGTCCGATAAAAGGCTTGTGAAGGGGTTGAATGCAAATATTGCTTTCGCCAGAAAAATACTTGACCAAAAGCATGTTAAGTACGACATGATAATGGCAGAGGGAAAGAAATCGTTTGCAAAGGAGACGATCGAATATGCAGTTAAGATCAATTCTCACATGATCGTCACAATGACCACCAAGAATATTGGTCTGGCCGACTATGTGATGGGAGCAGACGAGCAATACATCATTGCCAACAGCGCCAAGATCCCGGTTATGTGTATTAATCCGCGTATCGGTCTTACCACGGGTGGATTTGCGGCGATGGGCGGCTGATCTTTCAGATGGAACTTGTTTTTGCCACAAACAATCCGGGTAAATTAAGGGAGATAGAGGATCTTCTGGGTTCAGATTTCAGGCTCAGGAGTCTTAAGGATATTGGCTTTGAGGGAGATATACCCGAAACTAATCCTACCCTGGAAGAGAATGCTTCTGCTAAGGCTTTTTACATTTATAACAGGTATTCAGTTAGTTGCTTTGCCGACGATACCGGACTGGAGGTTGATGCACTGAATAATGAACCGGGCGTATACTCTGCAAGGTATGCCGAACTTGACGGCAATAAGGTGTTCGGGAGTCGCGGGGAGCTTACCGGGGCCAACATTGACAAGCTTCTTCGCCTGCTGAAGGATAAAGATTCCAGGAAAGCGAGGTTCCGGACCGTCATTTCGCTGGTGCTTGATGGTGCTGAACATCGTTTTGAAGGTATCGCTCCGGGGATGATCATTGATGAGAGACGGGGCGCTGAAGGTTTTGGCTATGACCCTGTATTTGTCCCCGAAGAAAGTTCCCGCACATTCGCTGAAATGAGCCTGGGTGAAAAAAACAGGATAAGTCACCGGGCCATCGCATTCCGGAAGCTGGTATCATTTCTCACAGAACAACGGGATGACAGATCTCCCTAAGTCAATTGGCTCAACCGGCCGGCAGTGATCTGTTCAGGCGTTTTGGGATTATAATACCGGCACCGGCTGAAGAGCCGGGCAATATTTGATAACTTTGCATGATGATATTAACCTCGGGCTGATGAAGCGATTCAGTGCTGCGACATTAATTTTTCTTGCAGGCTGCCTTGCCGGTGCGCAGATCCCGGTAGGGGCCTGGAGGGATCATATTTCATATATCCGTACCACGCATGTAGCTGTAGCCGGCGATATTGTATATGCTTCTGCCGGGGCGGGGATAACCGTATATAACAAGGATGACCGCAGTCTTTCCAAGCTTTCCCGGATCCATGGCCTTTCAGATGTTGACATCAGCTCCATAAGATGGGCTGAAGAGAACGGGGTCCTGATAGTGGGCTATGCAAACGGGAATGTTGATCTGGTTGTCGAAAACAGGATCATCAATATTCCTGATATCATGCGGAGCACTGTTTCGGGCAGCAAGAGGATAAACAGCATTAAGATAGCCGGCAGCCTGGCCTACCTTTCATGTAATTTCGGGGCAGTGGTGCTGGATTTGGACCGGCATGAGATAAGGGACACATATTTTTTCGGAGGTGCCGGCGCGAGGCTGTCGATAAATGACATGGAATTTGACGGCGAGTTTCTTTATGCGGCAACATCTTCGGGGTTATACAGGGCTTCTGTTGACGCTCCGAACCTCCTTGATTTTTCATACTGGGAGAATCTCTCATTTCTTCCCGGCAATACAGGTATGTATGTTTCAGTCGCACTGTTCGAAGGTTCGCTCTATGCTGTTTCAATGAGCAGACCGGGGAATTATCAGTGCCTCAGGATAACAGGCGGGTCTTATGAGCAATTCGGTTCACCATCCTCCACTTCTTTGGGGGTCAGGGTTTCTGGCGGGCATCTTGCCCTGTTCGACAATGACCGGCTTTTTCTGTACGGCCAGGGAAACACCCTCGTCAGGGAGATTGATGACTACGGGTATTGGGGCCTTGCAGTGAGGGATGTTGAGATCGACGGTGACGGGGAGTTATGGGTGGCCGATATGAGTCACGGACTGATCCGGGTCAGGGGTGATAATTTCAGAATTCTGGTCCCCCCGGGTCCATATTCCAACAGGGTCTATTCAATCAAATCATATCCCGGCAGGACCTATTTTACTGCCGGAGGGCACGATGCTGCTCATACAAACCTTTGGCTCAGGGGTGAATACACCTTTTTCAGTGATGAATCGTATTCATTCAATATTGATTGGGATATCCATGATATTCTTTTTGTGAAGGAGCATCCGTCCGATCCCGAAACAAAATATGTGGCCTCATGGGGTTATGGTTTGACCGAATACCGTGATGGCAACCTTTATACAAGACACAACGAGGGTAACAGTACCCTCAGGTCGATAATTTCCGGCGATAATTTCATCAGGATAGGAGGAATGGCCTTTGATAAGGACAATAATCTGTGGGTAACAAACTCAGGTGTTCCTGATCCGGTCTCTGTGCTTAGGAACGACGGCAGTTGGGCGTCTTTCCCTTACGGCGGAATTATAAACCACAGCCAGGCGGGCAGGATAATTATCAACCGGCACGGACATAAATGGATGCTGCTGCCAAGGGGTGGCGGACTGTTTGTGTTTGATGCCGACCCCTACAGCGAGGACCGGTCGGCCGACCGGACCCGCAGGCTGAGTATTGTTGATGAGGATAACAGGCGAATAAGCAATGAGGTGTTTTCATTAGCCGAAGACCATAACGGTAATATCTGGGTAGGGACCAACATAGGTGTCGTTGTTTATTATATCCCTGAAAGGGTCTTTGAGGAGGGCAGCTTCCCTGCCCGCCGCATTATTGTTGAGGGTTCCAGGGATGAGGAGAGGGGCTACCTTCTTAATAACGAAACGGTTACGGCAATTGCTGTTGATGGCGCCAACAGGAAATGGTTCGGGACCGAAAAGTCGGGCGCTTTCCTTGTATCGTCTGACGGAAGGGAGCAGATATATCATTTCACCAGCAGCAACAGCCCGATGCTCTCAAATTCTGTAACCGACATCTCAGTTGATCCGGCCTCGGGAGAGGTCTTTATCGGCACTTCGGCGGGAACGCTATCATTCAGGGGAAAAGCTACAGAATCGCCTGGCTCATTCAGAGATGTATATGCTTTCCCCAATCCGGTCAGGGAAAACTATAACGGACCGGTAACAATTACCGGCCTGGTTAAAGATTCGATAGTCAAGATCACTGATATAAGCGGAAACCTGATCTATGAAACAGTGTCGCTTGGGGGACAGGCTGTGTGGGACGGTCTTAATGTCAGGGGACAGAGGGTGAGTACGGGTATATACCTGGTCTTTGTATCTTCCCCCGACGGGATGCAGTCCCATGTGACAAAGCTGATGTTTATTCACTGATATGATCCACAAAACAAGGGGGATAGTAATTCATAACATAAGGTACACTGACAACAGTGTCATTTCCCATATATATACCGAGGGGTTCGGCAGGCTGGCCTTTATGGTGAACGGGGCAAGGAGCAGGAAGGGAACAGTCAGGATCAATCTCCTTCACCATCTGTCAATCCTTGAGATGGAGGTTTACATCAAGCAGAGCAGGGAGCTGCAGAGGATCAGGGAGATGAGGCTTCATGAGACTCTTGCAGGGATATCGGGACACCCCGTTAAGAATGCCGTGGCGATCTTTGTGGCCGAGGTGCTGTACAGGACTTTGCAGGAGCAGGAGGCCAACCCGGCTATGTTTACCTTTCTTGTAAATGCGATAAAGATACTTGATCTCTCAGACAGCGGTTATGCAAATTTCCATTTGCTTTTTCTGATGGGGCTGACCAGGCACCTGGGGTTCTATCCGCGCAACAATTATAACCGCACCAGGGAGTACTTCGATATGGAGAATGCAGTGTTTATTGAAAAACAGCCTTTACAGCCCTGCTTTATTGCTCCCCCTGCAAGCCGGCATTTTGCCGGTGTTATGGGATGTTCTTTTGAAAATATGGACAGCCTGAAACTGAACTCTGACCTCAGGAACGAGCTGGTAACCGGTCTGCTCGATTTTTACCGGTACCATCTGCCGGGTATGGGACAGATAAAATCGCTCCCCGTACTGAGAGAGGTTTTTTAATAATGACAGACCGGTATTGCCGGATTTAGGTATAAGGCAGACGGCAGTTTGAGAAAGCAAAACGAGAATGATGGATGACAAAAAGGATTATATTTCAGAAAACCAGAAAAATTTGGCAATGTATGCCAGGGTCCTGGGGCACCCGGTAAGAGTCTACATAATCGACCTGCTCAGGCAGCAGACCTGCTGTTACAGCGGCGACCTGGCCCAGGAATTGCCGATTGCCAAATCAACACTATCACAACATCTGAAGGAGCTGAAAAGAGCCGGCCTGATCCAGGGCGAGATAATGCCCCCCAGGATCAAATACTGCCTTAACACTGCAAAATGGGAAGAGGCAAAAGCTTTGCTGCGGGATTTTATCATGCCCTGATCAAACCACTGCGGACAGCTCAGCGGGATAGTCGAACGGTTAGTTGATGCC
>SLOE01000164.1 GCA_007132715.1 Bacteroidales bacterium | reverse complement strand
GTTTTTATTGCGGATGCAATTCCTGCCCCCTGCCTGACGAACAAACTACGGGCGACTATTTCGATGCGTTAAACAAGGAGCTGCAGATGGTTACCGGGCTTATTGAAAACAAAAGGAAGGTCTCGCAGGTCCATTTTGGGGGAGGCACTCCGAACTCGGTGCCTGCCGGTTACCTGGCAAGGTTGATGGAAACGCTCTACAGTAAATTTTCTTTTTCCGAATTTCCTGAGATAGCAATTGAATGTAATCCTGCATACCTGGATTTTACATATTTAAAACAACTGATTAAAGCGGGGTTTAACAGGTTCAGCCTGGGTATTCAGGATTTTAATGAAGCGGTGCTTAGTGGAGTAAACAGGGACAGTTCCCGGATACCTGCAAAAGAGCTTGTTGCCTTCCTGAGGTCAGGGCAAAAACAGGTCAGGGTAAACCTCGATTTTATATATGGACTGCCTGGGCAGACCCCGGACACTTTTAAAGAGACTATTCAGAAGGCAATAGATATACGTCCCGACAGGCTGGTCACCTTTTCATATGCTCATGTGCCCTGGGTAAACAATGTACAGAAAAAACTCGAAGAGCTGGGGTTGCCGGACAGTGATGAAAAAAGAGCTATGTACCTTGGCGCATCGGGCTTGTTGGCCCGGAACGGCTACATGGCCATAGGTCTGGACCATTTTGTAGTTGAGGACGATGAATTGTACCGCGCACTGCAGTCCGGTCAACTGCACCGGAACTTCCAGGGCTATTGTACACGTGAGACCACCGGCCAGGTGTATGCTTTCGGTGTTTCTGCAATAAGCCAGCTTCAGCGGGTTTATGCACAAAATACAAAGTCGGCAGGTGAATATATCGCTGCCGTTGCAGGGGGGAAGGTACCGGTAATTAAGGGATATATGCTGAGCGATGATGAGATAATAATTCGGGAGGTAATTACAGAGCTGATGTGTAATAAGCGTGTAAACCTGGCTGAAATAGCAAAACGTTTTGGCAGGGGCATTTCTGATATAAAAGAGACTGTCGCATTTAAAGAGGAGGCAATGAAGCAGTTTGAAGGCGATGGTATTATTGAAATTGCCGGCGAAGCTATCGGGATTACCGCTGAAGGTTCATTATTTGTCAGGAATGTCGCGGCTTTATTTGACCCTTTGATGAAAGGGCCGGTTAAGAGATTTTCAAGACCAGTATGATATGGAAAACAAAAGGAGTACGGGTGTTATAATTGTAGGGGCCGGGTTGACCGGACTGACTGCTGCATGGTACCTGAAAAGTAAGGGGTGTGATGTTGTCGTTCTTGAAAAGAACAGCCGGCCGGGAGGGGTTATACAGACCTTCAGTGAGGATGGGTTTATTTATGAAGCCGGACCCAATACCGGTGTGCTGTCACATCCTGAGGCGGCAGAACTGTTTGAAGACCTGGCCGGCCGTTGCCGGCTCGAAACTGCCGACGCGCGTGCCAAAAGAAGGCTTATCTGGAAGTCGGGCAGGTGGCATGCCCTGCCGAACGGGCTGCTGAGCGCAGTAAAGACCCCTCTTTTCACTGCCCGGGATAAATTGAGGATCCTTGGAGAGCCGTTTCGCCGAAAGGGTCAGGATCCTTTCGAATCGGTTGCCGGGCTTGTTAAAAGAAGGCTGGGGAAAAGCTACCTTGATTTTGCTGTCGATCCCTTTATCTCGGGTATATATGCCGGTGATCCGGAGAAGCTGGTAACCCGGTATGCCCTCCCAAAATTGTACGCTCTGGAACAGAATTACGGGAGCTTTATCAGGGGGGCAGTACGGAAGATGTCAGAGACGGCAGATGAAAGGCAGAAAAAGGCGACCAGAGAGGTTTTTTCTGCCGGGGGCGGATTAGCTTCGCTTACAGCTGCGCTCGCTGATGGTATTGGGTCGGACAGGATGATACTGAATGCGGAAAATGTAAAAGTAAAACCCGCTAAAAGCGGCTTCATTGCAGACTTCATGGTTGACGGCAGGTCCTGTAGGCTTGAGGCTCCATTTGTTGTTTCGACGATCGACAGCATGCATGTTCCCGGGTTGTTCCCTTTTATTGACGGCAGGGAGGTTTCGAAACTGGCCAGTCTTGAATATGCCGCGGTGACCCAGGTAGTAATGGGCTACAGGAAGTGGAGGGGGATGAGTCTGAATGCTTTCGGTGGACTGGTGCCATCGGTCGAAAGGAGAGATATACTGGGAGTATTGTTCACATCTTCATTCCTTAAAAACAGGGCTCCTGACGGTGGAGCCCTGCTGTCGGTATTTATCGGGGGCTACAGGCGCAGGGAGCTGGCAGAGGCGGATGATGACCACATCAGGACAATTGTATATGACGAGGTGCGGCAGATGCTCGGTCTGAAGCATCCTGAACCAGATATTTTCAGGATCTTCAGGTACCCGAGAGCTATACCCCAGTACTTCAGGTCTTCAAAAGAGAGGCTGGAGGCTATTGAGAGGATAGAGGACAGTTACAGTGGCCTGACAATTGCAGGAGCAATTCGTGATGGTATAGGCATGGCCGACAGGATAAGGCAGGCTAAAGCTATTGCCGGCAGCATCGCTGAAAAATTAACTAAATTATGAATGTTCCTGAAACGGCGGTAATTCTGATAAATATAGGAACACCCGACTCGCCATCGGTGGGTGATGTACGAAGTTATCTATCTGAATTCCTCAATGATCCGAGGGTTATGGATATCCCTCCGTTGTTGCGCAAGTTCCTTGTAAATATCGTTATCGTTCCATTCAGGTCATCCCGGTCGGCACAGCTCTACAGGGTGTTGTGGACTGATAACGGATCACCGCTGTTGTATTACGGAAAGAGGGTAAGAGATAGGCTTGAGGAGATATCAGGCGATGGTTTCAGGGTATTTCTTGCAATGCGTTACGGCAACCCTGGCCTTGATACCGTTCTTGAAGAGATCAAAACCTCAGGGTACAGGGAAATAATCGCCATACCATTATATCCGCAGTATGCCTCTTCCACAACAGGAACGGCACATTCGGCAATCATGGATAGGGTTAAAAAATGGGAAGTTATACCTGAGATAAGCTTTATCAGCCAGTTCTATGACAATCCGGGTTTTATTGATGCTTTTGCCAAACGGATCAGCGCTTCAAATTAC
>SLOE01000081.1 GCA_007132715.1 Bacteroidales bacterium | reverse complement strand
TGACGGTAAATGGTATCCCGCGTACTATGAAGGTGCTATGGCCGTGGCCTCCTATGATAACCAGGGTAAGAAGTCCGGGTTCTCAAATTACGGTGACTGGATCGACATATCTGCCCCCGGAACCGGCATATTGAGCACTATACCGGGAGGCTATGGACTCATGCAGGGTACCTCGATGGCATGCCCCCATGTGTCGGGTGTTGCCGCGCTTGTGATCTCAAATGTTTACGGGTTGCTTAGCCCCCAGGAGTTGTGGGATATACTGGTGGATAACGTCGATGACATATACCAGTATAACAATGAGCAATACCAGGGTAAGCTTGGGTCAGGAGGGGTAAACGCCTATGAGGCTTTGATGGCAGCCCAGGCCTTCCTTGGCCGTGTAGCTGGTGTGCAGGCATTTAGTGCAACACCGGACGGACATTCACATATTGACCTGAGCTGGGTCAAGAACGATGATAATGATGATGTGATGATAATCTGGTCGGAAGATGGCGTTTTCGGGACTCCTGAGGATGAAACTGAATACACTGCAGGTGAAACAATCACCGGAGGCGGCACCGTGCTTTACCGGGGCAGTGATGAGACTTATGGGCATAGCGGACTTGAACCGGATACAAGGTATTATTACCGCGCATTCTCTTATGACGCTGAAAATAATTATTCCCTCGGAAGAGACGCCACGGCGGTGACCGACCGCCAGAAGCACCTTGTCACATTCAACGTGCAGGATACTGATGAAAACCCCCTGGAAAATGTGATGATTATTATTGCACCAGGAGGGAACAGCGAAAAGGGAGGCGCAGTCCAATTTGCAGCTGAGCCGGCAGACGATGCCCTGTTGATGAACCGTGACTTTACCGTTCAGGGGCGTGATGCTGAAATCAAATTTGATCACAACGGCCTTCCGAAAAGCTACCTGGATGAAGACGGCACCTGGATACACTGGGATGACGGGGTGTATGCCGGGGCAATCGGGATCAATGCAAATGTGATCTTCACTGTTGCATCCCGCTGGGAACCTTCCGATATTGCCGAATTTGACGGCCAGTTCATCAGGAAACTCAAGTTTTTTATTGGCGATATTCCCATTTCTACAACGGCCAAAATCTGGCAGGGTCCTGATGAAAACGGACTGGTGGAAGTGTACAGCCAGGAGTTTACCCCGGTCGAGCTGAGCTGGGTTGAAGTAAATCTTGCTGAGCCATACAAAATAGATGTTTTAAAAGAGCTCTGGTTTGGCTATGAAATTGACGATCCCGGTTCAGGTGTGTACCCTGCCGGCCGTGATCAGTCAACCGATCATGATGGCAAGGGTAATAAGATAAAAATCAGCACTAATGATTGGACCAATTTAAGTGAACTCAATAGTTTGACGGGTGACTGGCTGATACGTGCCTTCCTGATCGAACCTGACACACTTTATACCGATGCGTCAGGATCGGTATCAATTGAAAAGTATGATGGAATATACTATTATACTGCCGGCAAGGCAGATTATTCTGACATTGAAGGGAGCTTCATTGTCGATGATGAGCCTTTGCAGGTAAACCTGGTTCTCGAATATGCCGGCCCTGAATTGCCATCAGTAACTACATTGCCGGTTTCTGATTTAACAGCGACCACTGCAAAAGGCGGCGGCGAGGTGACCGATGACGGTGGGGCTGATGTTACCGCCCGTGGCGTTGTATGGGGGACCGGGCAGAACCCTACACTTGAAGATAAAGATGGCTTCACAGAGGATGGGACGGGTACCGGTGAGTTTGTCAGCGAGATGACCGGCCTCACACCGGAAACTACCTATTATGTGCGGGCCTGGGCCACAAACAGTGAGGGCACGGCATACGGTGGGCAGGTTGAGTTTACCACCCCGTTTGCTATTGAATTTGAAGTCCCTGATGGTTCGGGTACTGAGGAGGAGCCATACCTGATAGAGACTCTGGGTAACCTGCGCTGGATCTTTGAGAATCCAGGCGAGTGGGACAAGCACTACCGGCAGATTGCCGATATAGATGCTTCGGAAACAGAAACCTGGAATAACGGACAGGGCTGGCAGCCCATCGGCTTCAGCACGAGTACCGGCACAACGCCCTGGGATCCGTGCCATCCTGATGAGTCTTTTACCGGCACATATGATGGTAATAACAAAATTATCGAGAGATTATATATTAATCGACCGGGGACCCATTACCAGGGGTTTTTCGGATGCCTTCTCGATGCCACGGTTCTGAACCTGGGCCTGTCAGATGTGGATTTCACCGGGAGGCATTGTCTGGGAGGACTATCAGGCCAGATAGATGACACCTATATTTTTGGCAGCTATGTAACCGGATCAGTAAGTGGTGATTACCAGGTTGGCGGACTGATCGGGAGAGTCTCCAATGGAGGCGAAATATCAGAATGCCACACTACCGCCGATGTATCAGGGGGCCATAATGTAGGTGGACTTGTTGGCACTCATTCTGGCAATTCTGTAATTTCAGACAGCTACAGCAGGGGAAGTGTTACTGGATCATCCTTTGTTGGGGGACTTGTGGGTATCGTTGCAGGAACTGATCCTGTAGTGGACAGGAGTTACAGTACGGGAAGCGTCATTGCTACCGGAAGTTCGGTTGGCGGCCTTGTTGGGCGTAATGACAACATTGTTACAAACAGCTACTGGGATATTGAGACCAGCGGCCGGACCAGCTCTGCAGGAGGAACCGGACTGACTACTGAACAGATGACGTACCCCTACAAAGGAGGTGCGTTTGCCGAATGGGATTTTTATTATGTGTGGGCCGAAGATAAAGATTACGAGGTCAATGATGGATATCCTTACCATCTTGCAACTATTTATGAACCTCCATTATCTGAGCAGCCCGACGGATCGGGCACTTCGGAGGATCCTTACCTGATTGAAAACCTTGCAGAGCTACTCTGGATATATGAGCACCCCGGTGAGTGGGAGAAACATTTTAAACAGGTAGCCAACATAGATGCTTCAGAAACAGAAACCTGGAATGGCGGACTCGGGTGGCGGCCTATAGGCCAGGGAGCATCCGGGAATTTCCAGGGCACTTATGATGGTGATGGTAAAACGATAAGTGGACTCTATATAAATCAGCCAACAACGGGAGCTTTGCCTGCCGGAGCCGGACTGTTCTATATTCTTGATGGAGCGA
>SLOE01000058.1 GCA_007132715.1 Bacteroidales bacterium | reverse complement strand
ACGAGCGGACGGGAGGCCTGGTAGGTCATAACGGCCCGAATTCCATAATTGAGAATTCCTATTCAACAGCCAATATTGACTGTACCTTTGAAGCGGGAGGACTGGCAGGGTTCAACGAGGGGGAGATCATCAATAGCTATTCAACGGGAACTGTCGGTTCGGGGAACTTTACTCAGGGTCTGGTAGGAAATAATACCGGGGGTGAGATCATTAACAGTTACTGGGACACTGAATCTTCGGGAAATGTTGAAGGGTGGCCAGGCGCTGAAGGAAAAACCACCGAAGAGATGCTGATGCAGGGGACTTTTAATGACTGGGACTTCAACTCTATCTGGTTCATCCAGGAAGGGGAGACCTATCCATACCTGCAATGGCAGGAGACTCCCGCCCCCTTCAATTATCCGGGAGAGGGAGAACTGCCGCCGGAAACCTGATAATTCAGGGGTCATGGAGTGCCGTTCTCTACTGAACCTGATAATGGTGTCAGACTTATCTTACAATGATATTCTCGCCCTCACGGCAGTACATCCTGAGCATGGGTTCTGCTTCGGCAACCCCCATCTCTACTGCTGTGCGAAGATCCTCGCAGCCGCCCTGCATGTCGTTAAGGTTGATCTTCGACACCGCACGCTGGTGGTAGGCACCCGGGTTGCCGGGGTTCAGCTCCAGTGACCTGTTATAATCTGACAGCGCCTCCTCGTGCAGGCCCATTATACCCCTTGAAATGCCACGGTTAAACCAGGCCATGGCATGATCGCCGTCAATCGCGATAGTCCTCGAAAAATCGGTAACCGAGCCCGGGTAGTCACCTGTCATTGCCCTTGCCGTTCCCCGCAGGTAGAAACTCTGGGGATTGGTGTCGTCCAAAGCTATTGACTCGTTCAGGTCACGCATGGCAGCGGCTGCCTCTCCCCTCCTCAGCCATACAAGTCCCCTGTTAAGCCAGGCCCTTGGGTTCCCTGCATCAAGGTCCAGGGATACGGAAAAGTCCTCCATGGCGCGGTCAAGGTCGCCCATGTTAGCCAGGGCACTGCCACGGTGAAAGTATATCTCAGCATCGTCAGGATCATATTCCAGGGCCCGGTCAAGATCCTGGACCGCCCCTGAAAAATCATTGATCCTGCGCCTGAATATCCCCCGTTGTTTATATAGGCCATCATATCCGGCATCCATGCCAATTAGCCGGTCGTAATCTTCAATGGCGGCAATGAAGTTTTCAAGGCTTGCCATCGAGGCTCCCCTCAGCCTGTATGCTTCAGGGTTATCGGGTTCATACCTGATTGCCATATTATAATCTTCCACGGCACCTTCAAAATCCTCCTGTGTGGCTTTTAACGCCCCGCGCTCAAACCATGCGGGCCCATACGCGGGATCGGCCCCTATCGCTTCAGAAAAGTCATTCATCGCCCTGAGAGTCTCTCCGAGTTCCCTGAATGCCTTACCCCTGTTGGTATATGAAATTGCAGGTTCATAACCAAGATCCAGTGAACGGGTAAAGTCTTCAGCCGCAAGGGCATAATCACCTGCGGCCAGTTGTGAGACACCCCGGTAGAACCAGGCAGGAGCATATATGCTGTCTCTTTCAGTAATAACAGTGAAAAGATCAACTGCCCGAGGGTGATTGCCAAGTGCAGCCTCGCTCAGGGCATGCCCGAACCTGGCATCGATCAGTCTTCCCCTGAGCCTGACTGCCCTGGCAAAATAGCTGCCGGCCTCTTCATACATCTCCTGCTCCATGTATTCCATTCCTTTGTCGTAATAGTGATTTGCCAGAGGTATCCTGGCAACCCACAGCAGTATAAACAATAATAAAACTACAACCGGAATAACTGTTTTTCGTGTCATAGCGAACATTTACCTAATTTAATATATCATTACCAGAGATCAAATTTAGGAAAAATTTGCCGGCCAAACACTCATTTGGTCTGCAGCCCGACAAATACTGCGGTAATTCTATGCAATATGTTTTATAATACTAAGGTCTTGTAAGGTTTTGTTTATATTTGGAGACTGATATATATCTGTAAACAATCAACTGATCAATCTATGCAGAAAAAAACTGCCATCCTGTTTGGCGCTACCGGACTGACAGGATCTCACGTACTCAGGAAACTTACCCAGGATGACAGATATGAGGTAATCAAGGTCTTTACAAGAACAATGCCTGATATAAAGAGTGACAAATTGCTTATTATAAATACAGGGTTGGAAGATATTGAGCAATACTCTGAAGAGATAAGCGGTCATGATCTCTTCTGTTGCCTTGGAACAACAATAAAAAAGGCAGGCACAAAAGAGAACTTCAGGAAGGTGGACCTTGAATGGCCGGCCATCATATCATCTATCGCGAGCCGGAACGGCATTCCTAACTTCCTGATCATTTCTTCAATAGGAGCTGACCCGGACAGCTCAAATTTTTATCTGCGCACCAAGGGTGAAGCTGAAAAAGCCGTTCAGCAATACGGTTTCAAAAAGATAGTCATTCTCAGACCGTCGATGCTCCTGGGTAAACGGAAAGAGTTCAGGCTTCTTGAAGAAACAGGAAAGGTCCTGATGAATCCCTTAAAATTCCTTTTCAGGGGAAAGCTGAAGAAATACAGGCCTATTGAGGCCGAGAGAGTAGCAAAGGCAATGATAAAATTTGCCAATATTACCACCAGTAAGAGTATTTTTGAATCGCATGAGATAGAGCTTTACACTAAAAACTGAATAATCGACCCTGCCATAACTCCCATCAGAGAAATATCATAAACCGGCCGTGTATTATTAAAGGGCGGTTAGCTGCAGGGCAGCAGACGGCATAAGTAAATCAGATACCAGGAATTATGTCATTCAACGAAAAAATCGATTTTCTGAAGCTGGTAAAAGATAGGCAAAGCGACCGCAGATATTCAGACAAACCGGTTGAAAAGGAAAAACTCATGCGTTGCCTGGAAGCGGCCCGTCTTGCTCCTTCTGCATGCAACTCGCAGCCATGGACCTTTATAGTGGTGGATGACCCTGAGCTTAAAAATAAAGTTGCCAAAGAGACCAGCGGGGGTGTATTGCCGCTTAACCATTTTACTTCACAGGCCCCGGTGCTGATAACAATGGTTCTTGAAAAACCGAATATCACCTGTGGCTTTGGAGAGATGGTAAAGGACAAGAGGTTCACTTTGATGGATATAGGAATTGCCGCTTCTCATT
>SLOE01000121.1 GCA_007132715.1 Bacteroidales bacterium | reverse complement strand
GTCATCAGCAGGTACCAAGCGTCACTGCCATCCGGCTCACTGTGTTGTGTATAACACCGCAGTACCTTTATCAATATCTGCAACTATGAGCGACATCGGGGGTATTAGCCCGTATATGGCATGATAGTGGTCCGCGTCGCCGAAATTCGCTATGATCTCAAGATCCTCGCCGAACTGCGTCCTCTGCACCAGCCTGTCGCCCGTCAGCCATTCAAAAGCGGTCATCTCTCTTGTCACCGCCACCTGGTGTGTGCGTGCGAACAACTCAACATGTTCCGATATTAACTCCCGGTGTCGGGTTATGAGCCTCCTGTCAAGATTGTACAGGGGCGGTACGTTATACAGTATCTCGCGCAGCCTGGTCCTGTCAACCTCCTGGCTGAATTTCAGCGAGCCGAACTCCCAGTGATGCGAGGTAATGACCGAGTTATTGTAAACCAGCTGAAACAGGGGCAAGGAGAACCGGCTGTCAAAATAGATGTACCTGTACAGCTCCTTTACCGGCACCTGCCTTGAAAAGCGCAGAGGCACGCCCCCGCCCGGGGCATACCAGGTCCCCACAAAATATTCGGAGTCCCTGTTGACCCTCCAGTCCCTGTCCTGCCATGGAAGCACCTGAGTATTCATCCCGTGCGCATAGGCTATAACCCCGGCCGCAAAATCGTTCCCGGTCTCCGATCCGATCACCAGACCCTTTTCATCCCTGATCCAGGCCATACGCTCCAGCCTCGCGTTCATGTCGTCGTACTGGCTTGTCATCCGGCCTTCCGTATAATCATCAAACACCTCGCCGGTAGCGTCGCAGTCAATGAACCAGCTGTTGAATGCTACACCCTCCCCCAGCACACTGTTCAGCCTGTCCTTTACAGCACCGAATGACAACAGCGGATTAAGCTTCCTTCCCACACCCTGGTAGCCCCTCTCATATTCCCCGTTCCTGTTCATGATCGCTGCGGTGTAGTAGAGTGTGGTATCTTTGAATGTTGCCGTTCTCCAGCTCTCATTCCCAGGCTCATGGATGCTGTGGTATGAATCGTATACCCCGGTAAGGTAACCCAGCTCATTTGCCCTGTCAATAAATCCGGGATGCATAAATGCATTCCTGAACGAAGCAAGTCCCAGCCAGGCCCTCTTTACACCCATCTCCTGCAGCTTGTCGAGAACGAAAAGGGAGGTTCCGTTCCCCCATTCAGCCAGAGGTGCCAGGAATTCCCCGTAATGAGAAAAGAACAGGTATTTGTTCAGCCTGAAAAGATCAGAGTAAGACAGTGATTCAGCACCCCTGAACGCAAGGTCACTGATCTCATCACCCAGTCTCCCGGTATCAAAAACCGAGCTGTCGAAGAACTTATCAGAAGACAACGCCGCATTCAAAGCGCTGCAGTAAAGGTTCTGCAGATACAGGTTCGTCCGGCCAATGCTTTCCGGCTCCCCGGCGAGACCTGCAAGCTCATCCCCGTATTCCGTTCCGGCGGCAAGCCCGAGTATGTGTTTAGAAACATTGTGGCCCGGAGCCGAAGCCTCAGCAAGGAAAAAGTCAGCGAATCCCTTCCAGTCCGCAATATTCTCCCTCACGATCATCTCGTCACCCCAGAGATAGATATGCGGTGCGCCATACAGCTTCCTTACACCGGGGCTGGCCCCGGCCTTCTGTTCAAGCGTTACGAACCGTCCGCTCTCATTCACATGTTCCTTATATGTCTTTGCAATTGCAACCGGGTCATTGGACTTTTTATATATCCTGAAGCCGTAGCGCCTGTCCTCGACCGTTGCCGGAAATTCATGGGTGAAGCTGAGTCTGAGAGATTCCTCCCCACCCAGTTCCAACCGGTTGTTGAACATGTTGCTGATAATATATACCAGCGCAAAGTCTTCAAAATTAACTCCAAGGAACTGCATAGACAGATGCTGCGCCCCCGTAAAGGGGCCGTAGAAGTTCCAGAATTCAATCCACAGGCTATCCCGCGCCGGTATGTACTTACCCTGGTACCATGGCAACGTATATGCCTCAACGCCCTTACTGATCTCGGGCCATTTAAAACTGCCGGTATTGCTGGATATGATATTTACATCAAGATGATCACCTTTCATTTCGAGGGTCACCTTTATTTCCCTTTCGGGGATGGTCCAGCTTACGAAATCACTGCCTTTGCGCAGATCCGCCACCTCATAGTTGTTGTCAGACCTGGAGGCCCATGCCCCTGTGCCCTCCCTGCTGATGATGTACAATGAGAATGATCGCGGATAAACCTCGATGTCAAAAAAATCCCCTGCCAGGCGGACGGAACTCTCTGTTTTGCCGGCTGGTAACAGTTCATTCCGGCCAAAGACGCCTGCCGCCAGGGAGAAAATGATCAGAAAGAGAGGGATAAATAAATATCTCATACCTACAAATTTACAGATGCCATTACGTGCTGAAGTATTTAAGCCCCGGGTATGAAATACCTGGATTCCGGGTCTGCCGGGTACAAGCTACAGCTGTATTAATATTTCCGGCCCGCATCACTCTCTTTTCAGCCTGTCAATGCCGTGAAACATAGCCAGTCCCCCTGCCGAAGTCTCCTTGTAGAGGCTTGGCAGGTCCTGGCCGGTCTTCATCATTGTTTTGACCACCTGGTCGAAGCCTATCAGGTTGCCTGAAGCATTCTCCTCCGATACGGCAAGAGCATAGGCATATACTGAGGTCCGCTTTTTTATGTAGCCCTTCGAATGCATAATCCTTACATGATACGAAGGAGCTTTCCTTGCCAGCTTCAGGACACCGGGCAGTGTACCCTCCTTCTCCAGTCCGCTCTTTATGGAAGTCTGCATGATCTTCCACACCTCGGCAAGATAGTCCCATATATCCGGCTCCTCATATTCCGAAACAAATTCCCAGATGGCCTTGCCGTTGCTATAGCACCACTCAAGGATTTTCTCCATCAAAAGCCTCCCTCAGAGTTACGTCAGTAAGGTGTCCCAGTCCCGTCGCGGCAAGACTCCCGTGAAGCGTCACCCTGTACCTGCCGGCACCGGGATACCGCCTGAGGAAGATCGATGATGCGCTTCTTGGAGCCATCGTATGGGAGCTGGATGGCCCGTGACCGATCTTGTAAATATGTCTTATGCTCTGCATGAATAGAAAAATTTGTGGCTCAGATGACAGAAGGAGCTATTTTGATACTGACGCATATTTATGATAATCAGGTCGTTTTAAGTTTAATCCGGTTCCGGCATTTTTATAAAAAAATCAGTTTCTCAGAATAATTGATTGCATAGCCGGCGATTCTGATTAAATAGATTCCTGGTGCAATACTTTTATCCAGTACAAATTCGGTACCGGTTAGTTCACCTGAGTAGATCTTACGTCCATGTAAGTCGAATAAGCTGATTAAAACATTTGAATTCAGATCAATTCCATATATTGTAATTCCTGTATTTCCACTTTTCAGCGGGTTGGGATATATCCTGAACTTATTATCTTCAAGCTTGTATGATCCTGTAATTCCCCCGATACTTATAACATTGGAGGGGTCGGATGAGCAACCATTAATAGTAACTATGGTGTAGTATTTACCTTCTTGCGGATTGGCATAATAGTGGCTGGTTGCATTTTGTATGATACTCCCATTAAGATACCATTGATTCCCCTCCGGTGCATCTGATTGTAAAACGGTATCATTTAGTGATATAAACGGAGTAGCCGGAATTTCGTTTACATTTACATGAAATGTGCCAGCCACTACAGCGCCACACACATTTTCGCCAGTTGCAACAATGCTGCCTGATTGGGCATTTTCTCCGAAATTTACTGAAATTGAACTGGTTGATCCAGCATATTCATATGTTGCACCTTCAGGTACCGTCCAGGTGTAGGTATCTGCATTTTCATCTGCAGGTATCGTATATATAATTCCGGTATCTCCCTGGCATACATCCGGAAAACCTTCAATTATGGATGCTCCTACAGGTTCATACACTTTTGCCGTTACGGCAATACGGTTCATTATACTATAGCTGCCATTATAAGAAGCTTCAATATAGTAGGTGGTTGTTTCTGAAATTTCAGGAGTAATGAAACTTTCACCTGTATGCAAAATCTCACCACCGGCCGGTGCTGCATACCAGTTTACTTCGCCAAAATTGGATTCAGCCTCCAGTGTAACGGTTCCGGAATCGCAAACTGATCCGTTTGCAGTGCTCAGAATCCTGGGAAACGTATCTTTTTCAATGGTGATAACTCGAGGATTGTTATAAACTTCGATCAGGTGATCATCTGAATTCTGTTCAAAGACAAGATTGTACCATGATGCGAAAAGCGACCAGGGTGCATCATAATCAAGAGAAGTATCAATATTGGGAATAGGGCCGTTTTCAGTCATTGCCACTATTTTTTTACCTCCCGTAAGTTCGTGGTAAATATCGAATATGTTCTTTTGTGTTGAGTAGTTATAGTTTCCGGGATAAGAATCATGCCCTACAATATCAACCTTTTCGTTACCCGGGTACCAGTCAGATTCGGGAGTTGACCATACCCAGATCAGATTGTCCAGTTGATGGTGATTTGTCATACGGTCAAAGATTATATCATATAATTTCAGGCAGGCTTCGGGTCCCTTTGCTCCCCACCAGAACCAGCCACCACCTGCTTCGTGCAATGGCCGCCACAGTACAGGAATATTGACTGACTGGAACTTCTTTAATTGAACAGCAATGGCATCAATATCCCTTATAATCAGGTCATATTCGGGTGTTCCCTCTTTGACAGCTTCGCGCACATCAAAAGTAGTCTGACTGGTGTAAAAGGTGTTGGTACTGACCTGACCTCCGGCTGGTGAATGCCAATGCCACTGAAAACCCACAATGCCCTTCCTTCCGCTGTTATTATACCAGTCGATGGCATTTTCGACGTTCCTGGCATTGGGATTTGCTCCAAAAGTGTGACCACCGTCACGCCACAAGTAGGGATATCCTTCCGTATAGTGTTGAAAATCCCATACTTTATAGAGAGGCGATTGTCCTGTAAGTTCTTTAATCCGGTAATAAGTTACACCATCGGTTTGCCCGGAAATAATACGTTCACCGTAATGAGACAAAATATAGTTGTAGACCGATCTGGCAGCAACGGTTGAGTTTTCAATAACCAGTTCAGATACCACGTCGTCATAATTGTTCAATGTTGTGGTGTGAACATCGAAACGGTCAATTTCAGTCCATCCCCAGTTGTGTGTCAGCTTAATTATATTTTCACCTTCGTTGAGCATATATTTCCCGGCATCAGCAAATTCCCATCCGCTTGACCCCGGAAATTCAACTTGCAAGGCCCCGGTGTCATTTACGTTAACATTCTGAATTTTTCTGGTTGCAGAATGATACCTGATAAGAATCGCATAGAAAGCAGTTTCGGGTACGGAAACAGTTACGATAACACCATCGCCGCTGTTTCTGATATTACCCACGTAACCTGTTCCCGAATATCCGGAAATTGAGGTTTGTATGGCACTGCCGCCCAGGAGTTCGCCATCTTCAGCTTCAGCCGAACCAACCAGTGTGCCGTTTTGTGAGAACCCCGGAAAGTTTAATGCCAGGAAAAATGCAATCAAAATACCGGGGAGCATTATTGAAGAGAAGCGTTTGTTGATAGTGGTATTTGTCATGAAGCAGAGGCTGTGAAGTCGGAGCAAATGGCAAATTTAATCAGAAAAAAGTATCTTTGCGCCTAATTTGCAGAACATATGATCGAAGCAGTAATATTTGATATGGACGGGGTACTGATTGAATCTGAACCTCTCTGGCGAGAAGCTGAAATAAAGGTGTTTGAAAGGGTTGGGATCAGCCTGACGGAAGATATGTGCAGGCAAACCACCGGATTCAGGACGGATGAGACGGTAGCGCACTGGTACAGGTTTCAGCCATGGGATAACCCATCACAGGAAGAGATAGGATTGGAGATCGAAAAAACCGTATGCGATATTATTGATGAGAAAGGTGTCCCTGCACCCGGAGTAAAAGAAATTATTAAATTTTTTAAAGAACGGAATATCCCAAGGGCACTTGCCTCTTCCTCTGCCCCTGATGTCATAGAACATGTGCTGAAAAAGCTGGATCTGGCGAACGAGTTCGTCATAACCTCCTCCGGTACAAATGAGGAATTTGGTAAACCTCATCCCGCAGTCTATATAACGACCGCCCGAAAACTTGGTATAACTCCCTCCGGCTGCCTGGCAATAGAAGATTCTTTGGCAGGACTGCTTGCTGCGAAGGCTGCGAAAATGAAGACAGTGGTTGTCCCGGAAAAGTCGAACCTTGAAAACCCAAAGTTCAGCATAGCTGATCTGATCCTTAACAGTCTTGAAGATTTCTCAGATGACCACTGGGATCTGCTGCAGTCAATGAACGGCATGCAATGACAAAGCGCCCTGAATTTATGCATGATCCGGGGGTCTACAAAAGCAATCCTTATATTTTTTCCAGTTCTACTGTAAAATGTCTCATTATGGGTGCCTCTTTCACGATCCGGTACCCCCTTCTTATCTCATCCCTCCTGTCGTAAATATTCTTCAGGGCTGCGGCAACCACATCCATATGGTTGTTCGTATATACACGCCTGGGAACGGCCAGCCTTACAAATTCGACTGCCGGATACCGGTTCTCCCTTGTTTCCGGGTCCCTGTCGGCCAGCAATGTGCCGATTTCCGTGGCTCTTACACCCGCCTCCAGGTAAAGCTCAACTACGAGGGCCTGCCCCACAAACTCCTCCCTGGGCAGGTGCGGCAAAAATCTGCCGGCATCGACAAAAACGGCATGTCCGCCAACGGGAGTCTGAACAGGGATGTTGTATTGCCTCAGCAACCCATCCAGGTATTCAATCTGCCTTATCCTTGTCCGCAAATACTCATAATCGGTCCCTTCTACCAGCCCCTGTGCAAGCGCGTTCATGTCGCGCCCCGACATCCCCCCGTAGGTGATGAAACCCTCAAACAAAATGTTGTATACCGAGGCTTCCCTGAACCACTCCTCTTTGCGGAATGCAATGAAACCACCCATATTGACAATCCCGTCTTTTTTGCTGCTCATCGTCATTGCATCGGCATATGAGAACATCTCGCGCACTATCTCCTTAATGCTTTTGTCGCTGTAGAGCTTTTCCCTCTCCTTTATGAACCAGGCGTTCTCGGCAAACCTTGCAGCATCGAATATCACCGGAACTCCGTAGCGGTTGGCCATTTCGCGTACAGCCCGCAGGTTGTCCATCGATACAGGCTGTCCCCCGCTGGAATTGCAGGTAACGGTCACAATAACGAAGGGAATGCGTTCGGCCGGGTAGCTGCTGAGCACATCTTCCAGCTTTAGCAGATCGATATTGCCCTTGAAGGGATGGTCGAGTGTGGTATCTTCTGCAGCATCAACAGTGCAGTCGGCCGCCGTCGCCTTCCTGAACTCAATATGGCCTTTGGTGGTGTCAAAATGGGAATTACCGGGAACAATGTCCCCCTCCCTGACCAGCGTTGAGAACAGCACGTTCTCGGCAGCCCTGCCCTGATGTGTCGGCAGGAACCATTCAAACCCGGTGATATCCCTTACCACATCCTTTAGTTTGTAGTAGCTCGATGCACCTGCATAACTCTCGTCGCCAACCATCATGGCTGACCATTGCCTGTCGCTCATTGCACCGGTACCTGAATCGGTAAGCAGGTCTATATAAACCTGCGCACTTGTAAGGTTGAACACATTGTATCCGGCCTCCCTGATCCATTTCTCCCGCTCTTCGCGGGTACTTTTCCTGATGGCTTCAACCATCTTTATTTTGTATGATTCTGCAAACGGAAGTTCCATATAATTAATCGTTTGTAAAGGTTTTAAATTAAAGCGGGTGTCGGTTTCCCGGCATGATCATGCCGTAAGCTGCCGGGTGGCTTGTCAGAAGCGCAGGAAGGGATAGGTATCCCTCTTCTTTATATTGAGATAAAGAAGTTTGGAAACGGAGTATGAATCGATAAACAAAACCATCATCTGTAAAACTTGTACAAATATCCGAATATATTCTCAGGTTATGAAACCTGGCTGTATGTTATACATTATATCAGGGGCTTCAGGAGAGCCGGAGATAATGATGAATTTTCAGGGTTTTTCGAGTGCCCTGAAAACCTTCGATTCGCTTGTCGTACCCTTTGCCAGGGCCATTGCCGATTCGATAAGGGCAAGGTGCGAGTAGGCCTGCGGAAAATTGCCGAGCAGCCTGTGGGTACCGAACTCAATGTCCTCACTGAAGAGACCCACGTGGTTGCTATACGTGAGCAACCTCCTGAACATCTCCTCCGCCTCATCCCTCCTGCCGATCCTGCTCAGGCTGGTCACAAGCCAGAAATTGCAGATTGTGAACGAGGTTGTGGGCAAGCCGAAATCATCCTCATTCCTGTACCTGTACATAAGGCCGTCATTCAGCAGCTCCCTGCGGGTGGCCTCTACCGTGCTTATATATTTCGGATCCGATGCCTCCAGAAAACCGTATGTTTCCATCAGCAGGTTTGATGCATCCATATTGTCGCTTCCGTAGGACTGAGTGAAGGCCTGTATTTCGGGACTCCAGGCTTTACTGTGTATCTCGTCGCTTATCATGCTCCTGAGGCGCGTCCACTCCTTTACATAATTACCCATTCTCAGTATCCGCGCAATTCTGATGGCCCTGTCCACCGCTACCCAGCACAGCAGCTTTGAGAATGTAAAGTGGCTGCCCTCCGAACGGATTTCCCATATGCCCTTGTCAGGTTTCTTCCAGTTAGCCTCTACCGATTTGACTATGCTGCGCACTATAGTCCACAACTCTTCGGCATGTTCGGTCGATACCTGGTACATGGTCATATCCTGGTAGATCACATCCATGAGCACCCCGTAAATATCATGCTGCTTCTGTTTGTAGGCAGCATTGCCTATCCTGACCGGCTTTGACCCGAAATAGCCGTCCAGGTGATCGAGGAAGCGCTCCTTCAGCCTTTTCTCCCCCCTGATGCCGTACATTATCTGAATGCGTTCATCCTTTGCCGGGGTGACGTCTATGATGAACTTCAGAAAACCCAGGGCCTCATTTGTGTGGGCTATTCTGTTGAAGATCCTTATGGTCATAGCTGCATCCCTTATCCAGCAGAACCGGTAGTCCCAGTTCCTCACCTCACCAATTGCCTCGGGCAGTGACGTGGTTGCTGCTGCAAGAACAGCACCGGTTTTCTGGAAGGTGAGCAGTTTGAGCACCAGCGCGCTCCTGTTTATCTCCTTATCATACATATTGAGGTGGATGGTCCTTTCCGACCAGTTGAGCCAGTATACCTTTGTCCTTTCATATTTGAGATAAACCCTGTTAATGTCCTGTGCACGTATCTTCTGGTTGTAAGAGAGGAGAAAGAAGGCATTTTGCTCCAGGGTGATCTCCCTCCTTTCAATTATACTCTTTTCATCAAAGTCTGTATAAAGATATACCGATTCATATTTTCCTTCGGTGCTGTAGCTTTTGATATAATCGTCGGTTGCAAAGGTCTCAGTTTCACCTTTTGCATAGTTCAGCCTCGGGTCATACACTACCCTGAAACGGGGCTTCCCCGAAAGGTGCACGACGTAACGAACAATATCGGGAGGAGCGTAGTATCCCCCATCTTCATTGTAATAACGAGGCATGAAATCGATTACCTCGAACCTGTCCGCGCCCTTCTCAAACCTTGTAACCAGTATATTGGTCGAAGGCAGGTATTTCTGTTCTGTCAGGTAGCCGCTGTCACACTCAAAACCGAATGTACCTCCCTTGCTGGCGTCAAGTATTCTCGCAAAAACTGATTGCGATCCGAAATCGGGCAGGCAACACCAGTCTATCCATCCATCCCTGGATACCAGCGCTGCACTCATACAGTTTCCTATAACACCGTAATCAAGATTCTCCATTATGATTTTTTTGAATATTTCCTCTGCACTGTAAATGTAAATGAAATTTCGGGCTAAAGAAAGAAACTGACCGTTAAGCTTGCTATCTTTGCATCATAATGGATAAGCCGGAAGCCGTTAAAAAAAGCCTGTTCGGGAAAACTCTTACAGAGCTGAAGTCAGTTGCAGGAAATCTGGAAATGCCCGGATATTCTGCCCTGCAGATAGCAGAATGGATATACGGGAAGAGGGCTGCATCTGTCGGAGAGATGACCAATCTTTCAAAAGCTTTCAGGGAGAAGCTTTCACAACAGTATGAAACGGGGGTAACCCCTTTCAGCAAGTTTGTCTGTTCGGCCGACGGAACAAAAAAATATCTCTTCCCTACCAAAAGCGGCAAATATATCGAAGCAGTCTTCATCCCCGAAAAAAACAGGTACACGCTCTGCCTGTCAACCCAGGTCGGCTGCAAAATGGGGTGCCTGTTCTGTGCCACCGGCAGGCAGGGTTTCCAGGGCAACCTCACCGCAGGTGAGATACTCAACCAGCTCAGGATGATTGAAGAAAGCAGCAACATAACCAACATCGTTTACATGGGCATGGGAGAGCCATTTGACAACACGCCCGAGGTAATGAAGAGCCTGGAAATACTTACTTCCCCCTGGGGCTTCGGCTTCGGTGCCCGCCGGATAACGGTCTCCACCATCGGGATAACCAGCGGGATACAAACCTTTCTCGATCAGAGCAACTGCCATCTCGCGGTCAGTCTGCACAGCCCCGTTGAGGAAGAACGCCGCGAACTGATGCCGGTAACAAAAGCATACCCGCTGGGGACAATGATAGAGATGCTGAAATCATTTGAAACCGGCAGACAGCGGAGAATATCGTTCGAGTATATAATGTTCGGGGGACTGAATGATACACCCTTCCATGCCAGGGAGCTGGCCAGGCTGCTGAACGGGCTGCGCTGCCGGATCAACCTTATCAGGTTCCATCCCGTGCCGGGTGTGGAACTCTTACCGGCAGACGAAAGGACCATGGTCAACTTCAGAGACCGGCTCAGCAGAAAAGGTATCACCACCACCATAAGGCAGTCACGCGGCGAGGACATCCTCGCCGCATGCGGTATGCTGTCAACTAAAGAACTTCCCGGGAAGGGTTAAAACCTGAACCACTCATGATGTTAAGGGCCGGCAAAATGCCGGTTATATATAGGAATTGATCAATACATACTGTTTATCAGCTCACCGAAGGAATTTCTCTGCTTTACCCTGAACCTGAATTCCAGCCCCCCCTTGAGGATAAGGTTGAGTCCGTTAGGAGAGAGAAACCCGGTGTTAAAAAAGTGCACCTCCCTGATATCCGAGGGCATTATCTCGAGGTCATACTTGCCGGCATTCCCGTTGAGACCTTTAAAATATATTCTCTGGTTTGTAACTATGAACTTGCCGTCAATTTTGCTTCCGTTTTCAAGCCTGTCGGAGTTCCCGGCTTTTACAACCATTTCGTTAGGTTTCAGATCAATTTTCATCGCTTCTTTGTTTTAGGTGTGGCCCTCACTCTCTTTTTAACAGCTTCTGTGCCAAACTTATTATTATGCTATATATCAAATATTTAAGCTCTTTATGTTTATAACTATGGTGTCCGGTTACGAAACAGTGTTGTACGTTTTTGAACACCTTCTGCTTATAAGACCGTTCAGCGGACAAAATGTTACAGTCAGTGCAATATTTTTTTGCTGTGGATCATCGCATCATTGTTTGACCGAAAATTGAATTTTTATTCGAAATTAGCCTATATTTGGATATATACTCTATAATAAAGATCCTTTACTAACCAAAAAACCCTATCAGCTATGAGCAGAAATATCATTACCATCACTCTGGCAGCAGCAGCAATTTTTGTTTCAGGATGCAATGGCGATCATGGCAGTCCGGTTGGTTCAGAAGGATGGCTTACCGGCGATGTAAACGAAAAATTTGAAACTGTGGCCGACCACATTGGCGGGTTTGGCAAGGCGATGTGGGAGGTTGATTACAGGTTCCAGGAGCTATGGTGGGCGGGACAGGACGGTAACTGGGAATATGCCGCGCACCAGATCGAAGAGCTTGAAGAGACGCTGGAACTTGGACTTGAACGGAGACCCGCAAGGGCGGCATCGGCGCAGCAATTCATGACCAAAACCATTCCCGATGTTGGAGAGGCCATAGAGGCCAGGGACACTGAAATGTTCGACAGGCGCATCAACCTGATGCTGAATACATGCAACTCATGCCATGCCCTGGAAGATATGCAGTTTTTGACTGTCAAGCCGCCGCTTCAGAGAAAGTCCTCCATCAGATAAACATACAGATGAGCGCCGGTCCGGGTATTTACCCTGCAGGGACCGGCAACCATGCTGACAGTGCAACAGGAGCAATGTCATTTAATTGCGTCTGCCCAGAAAGATCCAGATATAGTACAATAATGTTGCAAGCGACGATAATGCTGCAACGACATAGGTGTATGCCGCCCATTTCAGGGCGTCCTGTGCCTGCGGATGTGTCGACCTGGTTGTAATATTGCTGTGATTAAGCCATGCAAGCGCGCGCCTGCTTGCATCGACCTCGACCGGAAGCGTAATAAAGCTGAATAGTGTGGTTAGTCCGAAAAGGACAATACCTGCAAGCAGTATCCCCGGCTGTGCCTCAACCATCAGTATCCCCGCGAGCAATACCCAGTGGACCCATTTGGATGCAAAGCTTACAGCCGGCACCAGAGCCGATCTCATCTTCAGAAAGGCATATGCCCTTGCATGCTGCACTGCATGCCCGCATTCATGAGCTGCAACAGCAGCGGCAGCCACACTGTTCCCGTTATATACATCACGACTCAGGTTAACTGTTTTCTGCAGCGGATGATAATGATCTGTCAGCTTGCCGGCGACCGATCTAACCTTGACATCGGTAATTCCATTGTCATGCAGCATCTTCTCGGCAACTTCCCTGCCGGTTATTCCATAGTTCACCGGTATCTGCGAATACTTTTTGAACCTTGATTTGAGCTGGTTTCCAACAAGCCAGCTCAGGAGCATGAAACCTATAAATATTATCCAGATTGGGGCCATTTTCAAAAGTTTAATTATTAATGTCAGATAAGTTAAAGAAACACCATTTATAAAAATTTATTTTGTACTAGTCAAAAAATCTACCAAACCCCTTTTAACGTTATATTAGCGACAATTTGTCCGATATCATCTCAATACTTACCCGGGATTGCTGTCATAAACAATTTACAGGCCTGAAAGGTTAAAAGAAATCTGTCATTTTCCATATTATATATATATTTCGTACATTTCTGCTCTGAAAGTCGCATTGATCAGTATGAGCAACAGGCCGGGAATTATGTTAACAAAAAAAACATCTGATACCGAAGATATTTATAACAGTGAAATCGTTAAAAGTCTTCGCTATGCGGGTATGATACAGAGAGCATTGCTCCCTTCTGCTGCACTCATGGATAGAATACTGGGTGAGCATTTCACCCTGTTCATGCCAAAGGATGTTGTAAGCGGTGACTTCTACTGGGTTTCACGCAAAGGCAAGTGTATTTTTATTGTGGCGGCTGATTGTACCGGTCACGGTGTTCCCGGGGCCCTGATGAGTATTCTGGGTATATCTTTTCTTAACGAGGTTGTCAAAACCGACTGCACCAACAGGCCTAACAGGATACTGAACAAGCTCAGGGAAAAAGTGATGGAAGCACTTAACCAGACCGGCGACCTGAATGAGACAAAGGATGGCATGGACCTCTCCATGTGCATAATAGACCGTGAGAAACAGGAGCTTCAGTTTTCCGGGGCGAACAACCCGCTTTACCTGATCAGGGAAAACGAGCTTATTGAGATCAAACCTGACAAAATGCCGGTTGGTGTCAATGCAGTTGACGAGGAACCTTTTTCAAACAACATAATAAGCATAAGCAGGAACGACAGGATTTACATGTTCACTGACGGTTTCCCCGACCAGTTCGGGGGACCCCTGGAAAAAAAATTCAAGTACGGTCCATTCAAGGACCTTCTGCTGGATATCCACCAAAGGGAGATGAAGCAACAACTCAATATCCTCAGGGATACAATAGCTGACTGGATGGGAGATACTGAGCAGATTGACGATATACTTGTTTTAGGCTTTTCAATAACCTGATATTTCACTAATATGCGCCTCACACAATTCAGGATCAGGCATTTCAGAAGTATTGTCGACTCAGGTTGGAACAACCTGTCGCCCGACAATATAACAGCTCTTATCGGACAGAATGAATCGGGCAAAACATCTGTTCTTGAAGCGCTTCACTGCTTCCAAAAAGGCTCCATATCAGAGGATGTCCTTCGCAGCGACCTGAGCATGCCGGTTGTCTCATGCAGGTTCAAGCCCGATGATGATAATTTTGATTTTGAAGGAACAGGGTCATTGCCCCCCGGTGTGTCAGATGCAATAAAAAAGGACGGCTCTTTCATACTTGAAAGAACATGGACATCCGACCAGTCAAGCACTGTTCTGCTGGCCGGTGATGAGATCACTGAAGTTTTCAGGCGAATAGAGGATGCTGAAAAAGAGCTGGCAAGAGCAGCCCTGGCCGGGGCAGAAGAGGTCATTAAACAGTACGGTGACAAAGAAAAAGAGTCCGTAGAGCTGCAATCCACTATTGACAACATGAAGAAGGAGGCCGAGGCCGCAGAGGCAAAGCTTAACCTGCTGAACAAGCAGATCAAACGGTCCAGGGATCCTTCAGCCGGTGAGGTGGCCAGGCGAAATGCAGAGAAGGTGAAAGAAAAGCTGGCTTCACTTGCACAAAATATAAGTGACAAAGAGAACCGGTTATCGGAGATCAGGCTCAAAATTGCAGAGGAGGAGTTCATAAATAACTATTCGAAAGAGTGCCTGAAGTTACACGGGAACATGGAAAGGGAGATTGCGGAGATGGAGAAGGCCCATTCGGCCATGGCTGACATCGAGCAGTCGATACCCTTTCTGAAGGAGGAGATGGAAAAAAAGGCAGGTGAGGCCCGGTTATTCAGCGCAAAGGAAGAATATATTAAAATAAGCCGGAATGTTGAACTTCTCAGGGAAAAGACGGCTATCAGGCTGAGGGTGCTTGGAAAGCTCATTGACAATGCAGAGTTGGAAGCAGCGGAGGACGAAGCCACAGAAGATTACAACAGGGTAAGCTCAATGCTGACCTGTGAAGAGGCCGGCGACCTGTTCTTTGAGCACATACCACCGTTTGAGTTTTTCGAGGACTTCAGCAGCCTTCTTCCCAACAGGATAGACCTGGAAGATATCTTTGAAGACAACGTCAGGATCGAAGGGTACAAGGCCGTCCGCAATTTCCTGCTGGTTGCCGGACTTGATCCCGGCTTTTTCAAGCAGACGAATAACAGGATACTCAAGCAGAAGATCGAAAACCTCAATAACGAGGTGACTGTTGACTTCCAGGAATACTGGCGGCAAAGCCTGGGAAAAACTAACAAGATCAGGATTCATTTTGAGCTTGAGCATTATGACATATCGAATCCCGACAAAATGGGGCGGCCCTACCTCGAATTCTGGATCAAGGACCGGCACGAGAGGCTATATCCCAAACAAAGAAGCAGGGGCGTAAGGTGGTTCCTTTCGTTCTATCTCGAGCTCAAGGCATTTGCAAGGAAAAACCATACAAGGAACAGGATACTCCTAATCGACGAACCAGGACTCAGTCTTCATGCCCGGGCACAGGAAGATGTGCTGAAAGTGTTCGAGGATATCAAGGAAAATATCCAGATAATATATTCAACTCATTCCCCGCACCTTATCGATACCGGAAAACTTTACAGGCTGCTGGCCGTTCAGAGGTCCGGCGAGGACAGGGAGCAGAGTGAAACGATCATCTTTGATGCCTCTCACCTCCACTCAGCAACATCAGACACCCTCTCTCCCGTATGCTCCCTGCTGGGGGCAGGCATGACCAGGACAGAAGTGCCGAACAGAGACAGAAACGTTATAGTTGAAGACGTTACTACCTTCTACTATTTGTCCGCTTTTGCCGCGATAACAGGGCATGAGCCCAAAATGAACTTCATTCCTGCTGTCGGCCCCGCCGGAGTATCCGTACTGGTCAACCTGCTGACCGGATGGGGCTTTGATTTCGCCGTACTGCTGTTTGACAACCCCGACAACAGCGTTACTCTTGATGAGTTACAGTCATATCTTCACAATTTCGACAAGGACGCACGCGGATCACGGCTGGTATATGCCACATCCTTCCAGGCAGCTGAAGACCTCCTGTCGAACCTGGACTTCAAGAAGCACATCATCAGGAAGAGAGTTGGCATCTCAGGCACCAACTCGGCCTATATAGCTGACAACATCATTTCACGCCCTGTAATAGCGGCATCATTCATGCAGGAAGCTTCTGCAGGAACTATCGGCAAAAAGGATATTGATGAGGAGACCCGTGACAATCTGAACGTCATCTTTTCCTCCCTTGAAGTAAAGCTCATGAGCGCGGGTGGAACCTGATAATGGCATCCCTCAGGTATTCGCGGTCCAGGTGTGTATATATTTCAGTGGTAATAATGGACTCATGACCCAGCATCTCCTGCACCGCCCTCAGGTCGGCCCCGCCCTCTACCAGATGCGTGGCAAATGAATGCCTGAATGTATGGGGACTGATACTCTTTTTCAACCCGGCTTTCATGGCAAGCTGCCTTACAATGGTGAATATCATGACCCTCGTAAGCTTTTTGCCCCTGCGGTTAAGGAACAGAATATCCTCATGCCCACTTGCCACCGTCAACCTGTTCCTGTCTCCCATCCAAACATCTATCTCCCTGAGCGCCCGTCTTCCGACAGGTACCAGACGCTGTTTGTTTCCCTTGCCGGTAACCCGTATGAACCCCTCGCTGAAAAAGATATCGCTTATGCGCAGATTAACCAGCTCCGATACCCTTAATCCGCCGCTGTAGAGGGTTTCAATAATTGCCTTGTTCCTGCTGCCTGTTTCGGTGCTGAGGTCAACTGCCCCAACTACAGCATCGATCTCAGCCACCGACAGCACTTCAGGAAGCTTGCGCTCTGTCCGCGGCATCTCAAGCAAAGCTGAGGGGTCACTTTCGATCATTTCCCCGATAAGGAGAAACCTGTAAAAAGCCCTGATGCCGGAAATTATTCTTGCCAGGGTCCTGCCTGAAACATCAAAGTTGTCAAGCCACTGCACAAAGGCATGAAGCTCCGTTATCCCTATCCTGTCGGGGCCCGGCTTCCCTTCCATCATCGAGGCGAAGCTTTTCAGCTTTGTTATATCGCTTATATAAGCCTCAACTGAATTGTCAGATAACGCTTTTTCAAGTTTGAGATATCCCCTGAACTCCTTTATTGCGGGTTCCCATTCCATTGCGCTTGAAGTTTGCCGGTAATTAAGTATTGTAAATATAGTCCATTTTTTATATGACCGTTGAGGCTAATATTGTAACTTTGGGCTTATTTTGATAACCACGGAGAACCAACACAAAATGCTGAACAAGAAGACCAAGATCGTTGCTACTATCTCTGACAGAAACTGCGGAGTTCCTTTCCTTACCGACCTTTTCAATTCAGGCATGAATGCCGTCAGGCTCAATACCGCCCACCAGGAACCGGAGGACACCCTCAAGGTAGTGAGAAATGTAAGGGAGGTATCTGACAGGATAGCGATACTCATAGACACCAAAGGTCCTGAGATAAGGACCAATCCCACAGAGAAGGGGCTACAGGTGAAAAAGGGCGATCAGGTGATCGTGAGGGGCGAACCCGGAAAAAAATCATCCGGTAATACAATTTACATGTCCTATGGAAAAATTGTGAATGATATTCCGGCCGGCAGTTGCCTGCTTATCGATGACGGAGATGTTGAGTTGATAGTCAGATCGGTAGAAAAGGATCACCTTGTGTGCGAAGCAGGCAACCCGGGCATTATCCTGGGCAAAAAAAGCGTAAACATCCCCGGCATTGACATAAACCTGCCGGCACTGAACGACAGGGACAGGGAGTTTGTACAACTGGCAATAGACGAAGATATCGATTTCATAGCCCACTCATTCGTCCGGAACAAGGAAGATGTAATTGAGGTACAGGAGATCTTTGACAAGCACAACAGCAAGGTCAAGATAATAGCCAAGATCGAGAACCAGTCAGGTGTCGACAATATCGATGAGATCCTTGACCACGCCTACGGGATTATGGTTGCAAGGGGCGACCTGGCAATCGAGATACCCTACGCAAAGATCCCGGGCATCCAGAAGATACTGATAGATAAATGCATTGAAAGAAGAAAGCCTGTGATAATCGCCACGCAGATGCTTCACAGCATGATAACCAATCCCCGCCCCACACGAGCCGAAGTAAGCGACATTGCAAACGCCATCTACAGCCAGACCGATGCAATAATGCTGAGCGGCGAGACCGCCTACGGCTCCTACCCTCTCGAATCGCTCCGGACAATGGCATCTGTTGCCGAGGAGGTGGAAAAGACCAAGGATACGCTAAACGACATCCCCGTTGTTGTCATTAACAACCGCATATCCGCATTCCTTATCAAGGCCGCCGTCAAGGCGGCTGTCGACCTGTCGGCAAAGGCTATCATTGCCGACTCCATGTCCGGCAGGACCATCAGGGGGCTTACAGCCTACAGGGGCAGCAAGATGGTATGGGCTAAAGTTTACGACCGCAGGGTGGTAAGGGAACTTGCCCTCTCATACGGTGTAAATGCTCATTATATGGATCCGAGCGAAACCTCACACGAATTCGTGCATCAGGCTGTCAACTCCCTTTTACGTGAAGGGGTGGTGAAAGAGAGCAGCCTGGTGGTGGTGATTGCCGGAAATTTCGGACACAGCACAGGCGCGTCATACGTAGAAATAGGAACAGTAAAGAACCTGCTGAGAGAGGAGGCCTGACTGTTATGACTGAACGGTGGAGACTTGAAGGAAAACGGGCCCTGGTAACCGGGGGCACAAAAGGGATCGGACTGGCTGTAGCCACTGAGCTCGCATCCCTTGGTACCGAAGTATTTATCGTTGCAAGGAAACAGGATGATATCATCACCGTTACAGGCAATATCGGCAGCTCCGCCGGGATGGCATGCGATATCAGCGACAAAGGGCAGCGGGAAATGCTTGTTGCAGCCCTGAAAGAGAGATGGGACAGCCTCGATATACTGGTGAACAATGCAGGGATGAACATCCGCAAACCGACAGTGGATTACTCGGATAAGGAGTATGACACTATCGTCAACACCAACCTCCGGTCATCCTGGGATCTTTGCAGGAAGCTCCACCCCCTTCTGAAAAGATCGCCACAGGGTAATATTGTCAACATAAGCTCGGTCGCGGGACAGACAAGCGTTCGCACCGGCGTCGTTTACGGTATGACCAAATCGGCCATGATACACATGACGAAATATCTTGCGGCGGAATGGGCGGCTGACAATATCAGGGTAAATGCCGTTGCCCCCTGGTATATCAGCACCCCGCTCGCCGGGTCGGTCCTCAGCGACAAAAAATACAGGGAAGAGGTGATCGCCCGCACCCCACTGAAAAAGATAGGCGATCCGGCCGACGTAGCCGCGGCTGTCGCTTTCCTTTGCATGCCGGCAGCTTCCTACATCACGGGGCAGACAATAAACGTTGACGGCGGGTTTACAATCTACGGATTCTGAAACTGGCGGTCCCCATCCCCGACAAACATTCGTGATATATGAGGAGCATATCAGGACGGTTGAAGATCACCAACCGGTCATTCGTTGTTCATGAACCCCTGCTCTCTGATCACCATGAGGAACTCCTTTGAGAAGTGCACATTGTCCTGTTTCCTGTAGCGGTTGTCGGTAAAAATCTGTGCAAGGGTCTCCTTCCTGTTTATCTCCAGCAGCTCCCTTGTCAGGTCAGATGCCTCCTTCTCCGCATATATCCTGTCAATATCAGCAGGTTCATAGTCGCTGTACCTTTCATAGTGCACGACACCTTCAAGCGGCAACCTGTCAGTCAGGCCCGGCTCCTCATCAGGGTAGCCCAGTGCGATAGCAGCAACCGGCACCACTCCACGGGGAAGACTGAGAATATCAATGATCTTGGCTGCATTGTAGGTTGCAGTACCCAGGTAACATATGCCAAGACCCTTTTCCTCGGCAGCCAGGCATACATTCTGCGAAACAAGAAGCGCATCAATAGCTGCGGTAAAGAATGAAAGGTAATTATCATAGCCCGGCACAGCCTTTCGTTGTTCACACCATTTGTTGAACCTGTTGAAATCGGCACAGAAAGTGATGTGTACCGGAGCCTGCAAAACCATGTCCTGCTTGAAATGGCACTCCCACAACTTCTCTCTCAGCTGCTCATCCCTGGTCACAACCATACTGTAAACCTGCATGTTACCGGTAGTGGAAGCCCTGGTGCCGGCCGAAAGGATTGTCTGCAGCAGACCCTCGTCTACCGGGTCGCTTTTGTATTTTCTTATACTGCGGTGATTGAATATCTTGTCAGGCATAGTGGTATAATTTTTGTTTGCAATATTACAAAACACCAACGGATTAGCATAATCCGGAACAGAGAATTTGCTGAAACCTCAAACCCGGTATTTAAATAATCCCGTTCCTTTCAGTGCAGCAAACGGGGCTGTTTTTTTAAGGGGCGAAATATTGCTATTTATAATTTATCTCCATATCTTACGAAGTGAAGCAGATCAATTTTGAACAGACATAATATAACAAAACCAAAAGCCTTCATAATATGAAAAAACCATTACTCTTCTTTGCTACCCTGTTTTTTGGGTTTACAGCATTGAACTCACAATCGATCATTCCCAACGGAAACTTCGAGAACTGGGAAGAGAAATTCCTCTTCAGCAGTCCCATTGGCTGGCTGACAGATGAATCACCGAACACAGCGCTTTATACAACAGTAAGGTCGGACGACCGGGTTGACGGGAGCTATTCACTCAGACTGACCAGCGTTCTTGAAGAGGAATACGACTATGTGGCACTGGGGTATGCCGTGTACGGCAAGTTTCCCGGGCAGGACAAAAAAGGATTCGCCACCCCTTTCAAAGGAGATGAAGATGAATATGATGATGAGGAAGGCATGCCATTGCCAAGGCCCTGGGTTAACACCGTCGACAAGGGCCATTTTTCGCTTAAATACGATGTAAAGGAGGGCGATGCCGCAATTGTATGGATATATTTATTAAGCGATGGGGAGCCGGTTTGTGACACCATGATGATCGTTACAGGACAGAATGACAGCTGGCAGGACTTTGAAATTGATTTTCTGGACGGGACTGCAATAGATGTTGATGAACTTCTGGTCATCTTTACCAGCTCCTTTATTTTTGGTGACCAGGATGATGAGGATTACAAGAAGGGAAATGGCCTGCCGGATTTCTCCCCGGTCGCGGGCAGCTGGATAATGGTCGACAATATTTACTTTTCCCTTGATGGCGCAGAAGTTCCCGGTCACGACCTCAACGGCAGCTTTGAGGACTGGGAAGATATCACTGCATATGATCCCGAAGGGTGGACATCAAGCAACACTTACCTTGCAGCCTACGATATTGAGAACGTAACAAGGACGGCAGAAAGCTATTCCGGCGATTATGCTGTAAGGCTGGAGTCCGTCCTGTTCGACGTATGGGATGAAGGCAATATAGTATCGGGCATGCTTTCGCTGGGAGAAGGACTTTGGGATGACGGCGGAATTCCGTTCACCGGAACGCCTCAATTTATAGGCGGAGCATACAAATACCTGTCCGCCGCATCAGATGCTTTCCTTTCATTCCAGTTTCTGGCCGGTGATTATGATGTCGGGGGCAACTTCCTGCAGTTCCCTCCCGCTGACGAATACACAGAGTTTATTGCCTGGCAGAATTATTATCACCAGGAGCCGGATTTTCTGCGCATTGATATGAGGTCCGGAGAAGAGGAAGGCGCAGTGCTTTATATGGATGATCTGAGGTTCATGTCCGGTAAAGAAGTGGTTTTTGAGGTAACTGACCAGTCCGGTAACCCTGTAAGCCATACAGGAGTTCAAATTGAAGGGGTCAGCCCAATAATTCTCGGGCATATACCGTATCTTCATACTGATCCCGGGGGGAATCTCCATTTTTTGCTTCCCGAAGGCAGCTACCAATATCTTATTGATGCACCGGATTATGACCCGGTGGGCTGGATGCCATTTGAAGTTGATGAAGATGGCGCACTTGTTGAAGTTGTTCTTGAAGGGGGCGAAGATGATCCGGCAATGTTCTCGGTTACCTTTGTTGATGACGATGTTGACAGGATATATTTCGCAGGTGATGAGTTCGGTGTGGAAATATTCCACCCTGATTTCCCCGACGGCCTGACACCCAGTGTGACTGAAGGTATTTATAGCGGCCCGGACCAGTTCGATGAGGAAGCAGTCCTCGACAACAGGGTTGTAAGCAGTATCGCCGGAGGGCGCTTCACAGTAACCGGAACAATAAAGGATGGAGTGTCGCAGGGTGTGATAGGCTTTGATATATCAAACGGGGGATTCCCAACAGGACCCTTCCCCATTGCTGATCATGAGTATGATCCGCATTCAGGGTCGGATTGGGGACTTGCAATCGTGGGGGTGGAGATCCCTTTCGGGGACATAACCGCCGTCCCCGGGCTCGAAGATTTTGACAACCTCTATGATACCGAAAAAGATATTGATTTTGCAAGGGAAGATCACGGCTCCATTAAGTTCGGCCCCGGACTTAACATTATTGACAACAGGCAGGAGCTGACGGCGCTGCATGACGGACTGGCGCTGGTAAGCATCCCCGGTGACGGCATCTACTACGTAGAGATCGATCCGGCATCGCTTACATTCCTGGCCGGCCGCGAAGCTGATATCCTGGTAGAAGGCTATGAACTGACCTCTTTCACAATCAGAAAGACCGAATTCGGTGTCGAAGCAGATTATGACGCACCCGAGGATGTCAGGGCCAACACAACCGCAGAACTCGTTGACAATGTACTTACATTCACCGTTGACGGGTTCAGCAGATACACCGTACTTGAAGAACCGAAGTATGATCTGACACTCGAGGCCGAACCGGCCGAAGGTGGTGTCCTTACCGGCCAGGGATCTTATCACGCCGGTGAAGAGGTCAGCCTTAATGCCGAAGCCAATGCCGGATATGAGTTCATGAACTGGCGAAAAGACGGTGTGCAGATAAGTGACGAAGCCGCATTTGATTTCACGATGCCGGCTCATGATGTCACCCTTACTGCCCGTTTCGTAACCGAAGGCACCGGGATCTACGAACTCACTCTCCTGGTGGATCCCGAAGGGGCTGGAGTTGTTTCAGGTGCAGGTAAATACACTGAAGGCGAAGAAGTTTCGCTGAGTGTGGAAACAACAGAAGGCTGGGTGTTCACGGAATGGACAGATGAAGAGGGAGATCCGGTGGAGCTGACAGCCGGCAAATTCGTAATGCCCGGATCGGATGCCACCCTCACCGCCACATTCAGGGAGATCATGGGGGCAACCATTGACCCCGGTGAGTTTGTATTCGCGGACTTCTCCGATGCCACTGAATTTGAGACTACAGTAACGTGGAATGATGCAAGCGAAGTAGAAAGGGTTTATGTACTGATCGATGGAGATGAGATCGATATGATCTTCGCGGTAGAAGAGATTGACCAGGAGAGCGCGACCCTGAAGATCTACTCCCCGTCCAAAAAGGGAAGTGCCGTAAAAGGTGATGATTATGTGGTCAACGGGTATGTTGTGTTTGATGTGGGTGACCCGGCACCTTTTACAGTAACAATTACCGATCCCACATGGTGGATCAGGATAACCATTGAAGATATGCACAGCCCGGGTACAGGGGTTCCCAATGCTGAGATCAACATAACCGATGACGGCGACACTGATGTCACGGTGGTAACCGACCAGCACGGCATCGCGGAGCTGTCTCTCCCCTCCGGCACATACGACCTGCAGGTTGAGGCCTGGGGATACATCACCCTGGAAGAAACCATAACTGTGAAAGAGGTGCATGACGGTAACAGGTTCAACTTTGTTCTTGAGCGGGATGACCAGGTGTTCGTTGTTGTTATGGAAACAATTCCTGCTGACGGCGATGCGGATGTATCACCTGCAACCGATATAGTGATCATCTTCGAACGTGATATAAGCGAAGGAGGACTTTACGATGGTTTCAGGGATATTTACCTCAGGAGCGCGGAAAATGAATACTGGTCACTGCAGGTAATGGTCATAAACGGCAATGAGCTCCATATTATCCCGGAATGGCCGCTTGTAAATGAAACCTCCTACATCCTCCACATACCGGCCTATTCGGTGGTAGATGCGGTAACCAATTATGTTGCAATGGAGGATGACCTGGTTATAAGCTTTACTACAGGAGTTTACCAAAGGCCTTCCCTGACACCCGATGTTACGGTATTCGGACTGGCTGAGGAGGAGGATGTGGAAATAATGATCGACTGGGGAAGTGAATCTGAAATAGCTGCAGTGTGGCATATGTTCCAGGATCCCGGGTCAGGTGAATACATGTCAGTTGAGCTTGAAAAGGATAGCGATTATACCATAGACGGTGACGTGCTAACCATATCAGCCGGATTCATAACGGGACTTGATCCCGAAGCAGGGGATGTTATCGGTTTCCATGTCGAATTCGGGAGCGGTCACTTAGAATGGTTTGGCGTGTATATAGTTCCCTCTGTAAGGGCCTATTTTGATCCTTCAGAGCTGGTATATGACCTGTCCAACCCGGGCGACCTGCACACCAGCATCCTTTCTGTCACCGGAGGCAGCATAACCGCGGTCGAGGAATCCGGTATTGCGCTGACTGAAGACGATGATTACAGGATTGAAGGTGTATGGCTCTTCATCCACGATAGCTACCTCTCCGGCATGCTGCAGGAGGCAGACGATGAGATTGATCTCACCATCATATTTGATGATGGTTATGATGCACTGCTCACAATTACCGCAATTGAAAGCGGCGTTGTCAATGCGACCATTGATCCATCCTCTGCTACCTATTTTGAATTTGACATGCCGGAGTACTTTGAAACCCTGATCACATGGAACGACGCCTCCTATGTTGACAGCCTGACCCTTTTAATAAACTACGGATGGTCCTTTGAAAAGTTCAGGTATGATGACTGGGAGATCCTTGACGATGACGGCACGACGGCCGTTCTGCGGATCTATATCGGTGGCGACGATGACAACGGGAAAGGTTCCGGTATGTTTGATGCAACCGGGGTTTCAAAAGGCGATTTCTATATCTACGTAGGCATTGACATCTACTTTGATACGGGAGCACCTGCAAAATTCATGCTCACCATCATTGACCGTGATTTCGATGTAAGTGTCGCTGTCAAACCCGACGGTGCCGGATCGGTTACAGGAGAAGGCTGGTATCATTTCGAAGAAGAGGTGTACCTTGAGGCATTCGCAAATGCAGGGTATGAATTCAGCGGATGGTGGAAAGACAATGAGAAGGTCAGCACCGATAACCCCTACATCTTCGAAATGCCGGCTGAGGATCTCCAACTTACTGCCTGGTTCATTGCAGAGGGTGCAGAGACATATACCCTTACCCTCAGGGCCGATCCGGCAGACGCCGGAACCGTGACCGGGGGCGGAGAATATGAAGAAGGCGACGAGATCGGTCTGAATGCCGTTGCGGCCGACGGCTATGCCTTCGTGAACTGGACAGATGAAGACGAAGAAGAGGTTAGTGATGAAGCCGGCTTCACATATACAATGCCCGGTTCAGACATCACACTGACCGCAAACTTCATAAAGACAGACTGGACGGTCACCTTCACAGTACTTGCAGCTGACGGCAGCCCCATTGAAGGAGCAGAAATCACTGTCCTTGCAATAGGCGAGGTAGCATGGCTTACGACCGGTACTGACGGAAAAGCAGAAGTAACTTTGCCGGCAGGAGAAGATTACGGTTTTTCAGTGTCAGCCGAAGGTTATGAGGATGACAGCGGAACATTTACCATCACCGACGATGATGTTGAAATAACCGTCAACCTCATACCCGTGGGTCTTACATTGCCCGATATCGCACGCGACAGGGTTGTTGTATATCCCAACCCGGGCGACGGGTTGTTCAACCTCGAGTATGCCGGCAAGCCCGGAAAAGCGATAACTGTTGAAGTAATAAGCGTTACCGGAAATCTCGTTTATGCGAGGGAGTACCAGGGCGCCGGAGATCTCAGGGAAACCATTGACCTGAGAAGCGCCGCCAGGGGCATCTACTTCCTGAGGATAAGAGACAACGGATCAGTCAAAACAGTCAAGATGGTGTTCAGGTAACAGACCACTGCCCCACCGGCAGAAAGACCACAAAATAGCGGCAGCAACCTGCCGCTATTTTTATGTCGCTTTCTCCCGCAACAGACCAAACCCTCCCACCCATATCATTAAACCACCGAACTCCCCCACCGGTTCACCCCACTCCTACCCATCAAAACATACAAACCTCCATTGCATGATATACAGAAAAACCCTAAACTTTTTCAGGACGATACAACCCATTGTCCACCCACACACAACACAATCAGATGCATAAACACCTTTTCCCAACATATAAACAGGGCATTTAGAAGACAGTATCATTATCGAATAAAATCGTATCTTATCGTATCAATATGTTGAATTGTTGTTATATTTGACTATGGATAATAAGGTGCATACATTTAATTTAAAGATAGATTGGGACTTAATTAACCTGATTAGTCAAATTGATAGGTTTGATGCTTCCTGGACAACGATTGAGAAAAAAGAAGGTCAAAGTCTCAAGCAGCTAAAGTCTTTTGCTACAATTCGCAGTGTTGGTGCTTCTACCAGAATTGAAGGTTCAAAATTATCAGATAAAGAGGTCGAAGTTTTATTGAACAATCTCGATATATGTAAAATCAAGGATAGAGATTCTCAAGAAGTGATCGGATATTTTGATGCTCTGGATTTAATTACTGAATCTTACTTTGATATTACAATAGCAGAAAATAGTATTAAAAGCTTGCATAACCTTTTATTAAAATATAGCGAAAAAGACGTATGGCACAAAGGTGATTATAAGCAACATAGTAATGCTATTGAAGCGACATTACCTGATGGTTCCAAACAGATAATATTTAAAACTACCGAACCCGGCTTTCCAACTCAGGATGCTATGAGGCAGTTAATTTCATGGTATCATAAAGACACAAAGACACATCCACTTGTAAAATGTGCTTTGTTTACATATGAATTCTTAAGCATCCATCCGTTCCAGGATGGAAATGGAAGACTCAGCCGTTTGCTTTCAACATTATTACTACTCAAAAATGGTTATAAGTGGATTCAATATGTGAGCTTTGAACATGAAATAGAAAGTCGGAAAATTGAATATTACCGTGTACTAAGGAATTGTCAATCGCACCGGCCACATGAAGATGTTTCTGGTTGGATAAATTTTTTCTTTGATGCACTCAGCAATATTCAGGAACAATTGATGATGAAATTAGCTACTAAGGGTGTTGAAGCAAAGCTAACCCCTAAAGAAAAATCTGTTTTGGTTTATATAGAGAATAACCCAGGATGTAAATCAGGTGAGATAGCAAATAATTTAGGAATACCAGTTCCAACCGTAAAGAAATTATTACCGGGGTTACTAGCCAAAAATTTAATTGAGAAACATGGAACTGGACCTGGTACAAATTATTCAATAAAATGAAAAACGCCCTGTAATCGAGCAGGCTGCCCCGCCAGCCGTGACTGACGGGGAGAACCTCTCACACCACTGTAGTGCGACAAGAAGTCGCTTAATATAACTGTTTAACGTTCATTGAATGATTAAACCTTGTGTTCCATCACAAGTAGCCTATGGGCACGCGCATACTGTGCCTGGCAGGAACTTTGGTAATCCTAAAAGAACTGATACAGTCCAGAAAATCCAACAGCAATTTCTTTCGAATATGGGTTTGGGGCATTTAAAAAGTTGTATATTAGCAGGCATATTTAAGAAAAACGGACTGTTAATTTGTTTTGATTGCTGGAGGGAGTGTCAATGTACGTGCCAATACATAATTATTAACTTTAAAAATTCTGTTATGAAAAAAGTTCCCGTTTTTTATACGCTGGCTGTATTGTTGTTCAGTTTTTTATTTTGGGGATGTGGCAGTGCCGGCAATGGGGAAAGAGCTGACCAGAAAGAAGAATCGGTTCAAAGTGAAGATGCACCGGCAGTATTTGGTGAAGACTTTTCTTTTGCCGGTACCTGGGTTGGTGAATTCCAGGGAGAAGAAGTTAAACTCACATTGAACGAGGATGGATCCGCACAAATGGCATTTAGCAGCCTTGATGAGACTTTAAATTTGCTGGGATGGGATGTTGAGATGTTAGGTTCTGAAAACAGGCGTAACCTTATAATCCATCACCACAGACCCATCAGGTTGAACTTCTGGTATCAAAGCCCCGATCATTTGAGAACATCCAGCGGCTTGATGCTCGATGGAAGCAGACCGGCACAGGCAGATGGCTGGATGGACTGGAGAAGAAAATAATCAATTACCTGGCCAGCAACTTCGCTGCTGCATACTGAATAATATCAATTCCCTTGACCTGCTGAAAGACAAACACGAAAGGAAAGACAACTTACACAATCAGAACTTGGAGAAATGATTGGTGTTCAGAAATCACAGATTTCCAGAATTGAGAGAAATGCAAAAAATGTAACCATTGCGACAATTCTGAAAGTCTTTAAGGCTTTAAAAGCCAAGGTGAACTTTATCGTTGAATTGACTTCATAGTAGTTTAATAAAATTATGCTATTATGTAACGAATATGTTGGAGCGTTTAAAATTTAAAATATAATAAGAAGCCTTGGTTCATCTCAAAGAACAAATTGTATTAATCCTAAGGCAAGCCCCGAGGAATTAAACCACTTGATTGGTAAAACAGCCAAATTGAAGATTTTTAAGTAAAATTTAGTTACTCCAACTTATCAATCTGGTAATACTTCTCTCATAATCCTCAGGAAATTTCCACCCATGACCATCTCAACCTGCTCCTCAGTATAATTTCTTTTATAAAGCATGTCGATAAACCTGCTATTCTGTTCGTACTTGGTTAAACTTTCAATTTCACCATTTCTGTATGGTAAGATTGAAATCCGTGCCAAAAAGGAATGCGCATCAGGTGCCTGGCCGGCGATCTGGATGATGCCTGAGGAGTCTGTGTATGGAGGCTGGCCCCATAGTGGTGAAATTGATATTATGGAACATCTGAATTATGACAGCACAATCTATCATACCGTACACACCCGCTACACAAATGTTCTCAATAACAGAACCAACCCGCCAAGAGGTATCGGAAATATAGGAGCAGATGTCACTCAATGGAACATCTACGGACTTGAGTGGTATCCCGATCTGTTAATCTGGACTTTGAATGGCAAGGAAACGTTCAGATATCCCAGGTTAGAGGGCCTGGATCCGGACATGATACAATGGCCTTTTGATCAGCAATTTTATATTATTCTTAGTCAGCAACTTGGAGGATCCTGGGTGGGAGAAATTGATCCGAATGAATTGCCTGTATCAATGGTCATTGATTATGTTAAAGTGTATCAGCTATAATCACTTTATCGTTTTGATTGATTCATGATGGGGTACAGTGTCGACCGAAACAATAGTGTACCCCCCCCGGCACTCCGGGCTTTTTTACTTCTTCCTGACCATCTTCTGTGGCGCGATCATGTTCTCGGGCAGGAGGATCCGGTCAAGTTCCTCTTTTGACAACAGCTCCTGCTCCAGAACCAAATCGTAGACGCCCCTGTTTGTCTCCAGCGCTTCCTTTGCCAGCTTTGTGCATACCTCGTAGCCAAGGACCGGGTTGAGGGCTGTTACAAGTCCGATGCTGTTCTGCACCTGCTCACGGCAGTGCTCTTCATTGGCAGTGATTCCGTCAATGCACCGCACCTTGAGCGTCAGCATGCCGTTCTTTAGCATCTCTACCGATTCGAAAAGGCTCTGCACCATGACCGGTTCCATCACGTTCAGCTCGAGCTGTCCTGCCTCGGCTGCAAGGCTGACGGTAAGGTCATTGCCGATGACCTTGAAGGCAATCTGGTTCACTACCTCGGGTATCACAGGATTTACCTTGCCGGGCATGATCGACGATCCGGGCTGCATGGGCGGCAGGTTGATCTCGTTAAAACCGGCACGCGGGCCCGAAGAGAGCAGCCTGAGGTCATTGCATATCTTGCTCAGCTTGATAGCAGTTCTCTTGATGGCCGACGAATACATCACAAAAGCGCCGGTGTCCTGGGTTGCTTCCACGAGGTTGGCGGCATTGACTATCTTGAGCCCGGTGATGGCCTGCAGGTGTTTTATCACCTTGCCGGGATAGCCTGGATCAGAGTTTATACCCGTACCGATTGCAGTGGCCCCCATGTTCACCTCCAGGAAAAGGTCAGCATTCTCATTCAGCCTGAGGATCTCCTCCTCAAGGGTGGTGGCATAGGCCTCAAAGGCCTGCCCCAGGGTCATGGGAACGGCATCCTGTAGCTGGGTCCTGCCCATCTTGATGACACCGGCGAACTCCTCCCCTTTCTTCCTGAATGAACCGATCAGCTCCTTAAGCACCTCAACCAGGGTCTTGTTGCTGTTTATAAGGGCTATTTTGATGGCGGTGGGATAGGCGTCGTTAGTGGACTGCGACAGGTTGACGTGGTTATTGGGATGGCAGTACTCATATTCTCCCCTCTCATGGCCGAGTATCTCAAGGGCACGGTTGGCGATAACCTCGTTGGCGTTCATGTTGGTCGAGGTGCCGGCCCCTCCCTGGATCATGTCGACGGCAAAATTGCTGTGGAACTTGCCGTTCCTGATCTCATTGCAGGCACGCACTATTGCGTCGCAAACGGACTTATCCAGCAGGCCGAGATCGTAATTGGCCCTGGCGGCAGCCATCTTGACCATGGCAATGGCGTTTATCAGTACCGGGTAGAAGTTCAGGGTGATGCCGCTGATATTGAAATTCTCCATCCCGCGCAGGGTCTGGATGCCGTAATATACCTCGAACGGCACGTTCCTGTCACCCAGCAGGTCATGCTCCTCCCTGGTCCTGCCCGATTCGTACTGCGCTCCCACATCAATGATCCGGTTATTGGCGTTGCGCATCCTGCGCGACATGACCCTTGCAATGTTTGAAAATATTTTCAGGGCCGCTGAGCTGTTCTGCAGAAAAAATTCCTGATCGATCGCAAGCACCCTGGTTTCGGCAAGCGCCCTTGCCGATGTTGAATGGGGCGACTTGCTGCCCCAGGAGCCTTCACCTAAAAAATCGCCCCTGCTGAAGTAGGTAAGCCTCTTTTCGAGTCCGAATGGTGTGGTCTTGAAAAGTTCCACCTCGCCGCTGTAGATGATGAATATATTGGTCCTTGGTGCATTCTCCCGGAACAGGAGTGAGCCTTCCGGGATAACTTTCTCTGAAACTGACTTGTAGAGTGTATCATATTCAGCTTCGTCAAGCTCGCGGAACAGCTCTATATCCTTTAAGAATCCCCTGACTTCCTTTCCTGCCATGATATCTGTATTTGGTTAAACAACAAAATTACGCGAAACGCAAAGGTAGCTAATTCACCCGGTTTTAATATAACGGAATGATCACTGTGCCGGCAGATCACCGGGGGTGTTGATGTTCGTGAATGACCTCCTCACCTTTTCAGTGCCGGGCATTTCATAATACTCTGCGTTGAGGCCGGCAATGAAATGGCGGACCGACAGATCGGGTGATGAGGCAAGGAACTTCTCCAGATCCGCTGCAAGTGCCGTACTGTATATCGCATGGAGGGGCTCGGGATATTCTCCGAGCACCGGGATGAGGGCATCGGCCTGTGTCAGGCTATCATATCGCCGTATGAGTTTCCTGATCACATCGGTATCTACAAAAGGCATATCGCATGGTACAACAAATATCGCCGGTGCAGTGGTCCTTTTCATGGCTGCGTGAATTCCCCCAAGGGGCCCCTTGTCCCTTATGATGTCAGTAACGGTAACCATCCCCTCAAGGCCTGCATACCTGCCGGGTGTGTTGGTAACAACGACTATTTCCCCGAAAAGGTTATCCAGTTTACGGGCCAGGACCTTTATAACAGGAGTTCCGTCAATGAGCATGAAAGCCTTATCATATCCCCCGAAACGGATATTCTTCCCTCCTGCAAGGATCACGGCGGCAAGTTGTTTGGCTGAGGCAGACATAACTGTTTTAATAAGGGCAATATATCAATAGTGCAAATATTTTCCTACTTTTGCCGAAACAAAACAGAACAGCCATGGCCAGCCGAAGAGAACTCAAGAAGGATATACACTGCCTCACATTCGAGCTTATATCCGAATGTCTTGTTTACCAGCATTTCCATCCTGAAGTTAAGGAAGAGAAGATCAACAATATTATCGAAGAGATCATTTCCCACCGCAACGAATATATTGCGCGGGTCAACCGCCCCGACGGAAAAGAGAATCCTGCCCTTGTCAGGAAGCATTACCGGGCAATCATAGACGACATCAAAAACAAGACCATCCCGCTGCTGGATAAACTCCAGGATTAAACCCCCACTGCCGGAGGCTGCAGCAGATCAGGCCTGGCAGGCCGGTCAACCGCCGTTTTGTGAGACCAACCGGACTAATTTTTCCTGCGTCTTATGCGCGCCCGTATCTTTATCACGGCAAGCCGCACCAGCAAAGAGATGATCAGTAATACAATTATTATAACTGTCCATGCCCACACGGCAAGAGGAACAAATTCGCGTGAGGTAATTCTGCCCCCTGTTTCGGCATAGTATGCAGGCACCAGCGGCAGTCCCTCCTCTCCCTGTTCAAATGATGCGCCATACCGTGCAAGGGCTTCCCATACCTTGAACTCTTTACCGTCGAGCACCAGGATGGTCTCATCGGGTGTGAGGGTGTTGCCGTGCTCATCCTTGAGCACCAGTCCGAGTCGCGGCAGTATATCCCCCACCATCGGCAGGAAGGAGGTGAGATAATGATCGGTCACTACATGGTAGAGCCTGTCTTCTTCAACGGGCACATAATTGCCGTCATCCTGAATTCCCTCTCCGGCATACATCTCTGCGCTGACTACCGAACGGTAGGCCGGAACCGGTATGCCTGCAAATGGTATCCTGAGCCAGATGGCCTTGCCGGGGTCATAGGTGTAACGCAGTCCGCTCACCTGCAGGAAGTACATGTCGCCCATCAGCTGCGAAAGCAGCGAGGTTATTTCAAGAACACTCAATATTTCCCGGCCGGTAAGCCAGAAGGAGACAAGCGGATAGCCGGCTTTTCCGTCCAGCCCCGATCCCAGGCCTGAAACGGTCACCAGGTCAAAAAATGAGACCTGGTCGCGCGACCAGTCCATCGTGCCGGGAACGATGTCGGCCCTGACAACGCCGTTGGCCTGCACTGCAAAGTCAACCCTGTGCCCGGTCAGCCGTGCTACCTCCTTCCTCATGGCATCGGTCACGAAATTGCCGACTGTTGTTTCCCTGAATGGTCCCGGACTGATCATACTGAAGTCCGAGCTGAAAACCGGATCTTCAACCTCAGCGAACATGCCTTCGGTGTGTTCCGATACAAACAGGTTCAGCTTATCCGTATAACCGTCTATCAAGGCCAGTATCTCAGGGTCTTCAGGCACCGAACTGTCAAGGGGTATAAGGAACGGATTATTGTTTCTTTCGTTGACAACCGACAGGGCTCCGGTTTGGGGATCCCACTCCAGGTCCAGTCTCCCAAGATTGGAAAGATAATACCCCGGATGCAGGATAACAGTGTTGTTTACACGCACCGGCTCGTGGGTAAGCTGATGGGTGTGCCCTCCCAGAATAACATCGATACCGTCAACAGCCGCGGCCAGCTCCCTGTCCTCTCCGACACCCGAATGTGTAAGCGCAACTATTATATCGGCGCCCTTCTCCCTGAGCAGCCCAACCTGGCGGGAGGCAGCCTCATGCTGGTCAGTTACCGTTACGGGTTCTATATAACTGGCAACGCTGTATGCTTCACGTCCCAGCAGTCCGAACACCCCGATCCTTAAACCGTTTGGCAGGTCGAATATATGATGCCCGCGTATGCCCACCTCCATAAGCGGGTTCCCTTCAGGAATTACCAGGTTTGAAGATACCAGGGGCATGGTGTCATTATACCCGGGGTAACCGGCATTCATGAAGTACCCGGCAATCTTACCGGGCCCGTAATCAAACTCATGGTTCCCTATGGTAAGGGCATCGTAGCCTATCCGTTTCATGATCTCAATCTCTGCAGAATAACCCTCAAGTATCAGCCATGCATACGGGGTGCCCCCGACAAAGTCGCCGGCCGACATCAGCAGCACCGGATCGTTGCCCGCATCCTCCCTTATTGAGCGCACAAGCGTTGCCAGCCGGGGAAAACCTCCGACCGAGGGGTTCGCCAGTTCAGGGTGATAGTCAACTAACGGCAAAGGCAGCAGTGTGGAGTGCTCATCTGTGGTATTGAGCAATGTAACCCTTTTGACCTGGGC
>SLOE01000009.1 GCA_007132715.1 Bacteroidales bacterium | reverse complement strand
TTAAGCTGCCGGCACAAAAGCTGGATACCGTTTCAGATGCAATACCTGCATTTATTGGTGGAATGACAGCAAGGAGCGCGAGACTTGAGAAGGGCGACCGGGTGGTAATGCGATGGAGGGATGCACAAGGCACCTTTGATGCTGTTGAAATTGTTATCACTGATATTTTTCACTCCAATGTCCCTTCGGTGGAAGCAGGACAGGTATACATTTCTCTTGAGAGGCTGCAAAAAATGATGGGGCTTGAGGGTCATGCCACTATCTTTACATACAGTGACAGCGACAAGGAAAGGCCTGAGGTTGAGAACTGGATCCATAAACCGAAGCATGTGCTCACCAGGCAGGTTGATGAGATGATGCAGACCAAAGCAGCGGGTCAGTCAATTCTCTACGGTATCCTGCTGTTGCTTGCCATGCTTGCTATCTTCGATACGCAGGTGCTTTCGATATTCAGAAGGCAAAAGGAGATTGGCACCTATATAGCACTTGGTTACACAAGAAAAGAGGTAGTGGGGCTATTCACCGTTGAGGGCATAATGTATGCGGTGCTGGCATACATGGTCGGCATGGTTTGGGGACTTCCCCTGTTGATATGGCAGTCAAGCGCCGGCTTTACAGTGCCGATGGATGCCAGCGAGTTCGGTATTGCAATGTCGCAAACCCTGTACCCTGTTTTCAGCATCGGGCTGATAGTTTCGACGGTGCTGCTGCTGACCATAACAACGGCGATAGTGAGCTGGCTTCCGTCGCGCAAAATAGCCAAAATGAAACCAACTGAAGCTTTAAGGGGGAAACTGCAATGATACGTTTTCTTGTAAAAGGCCTGGTAAGGGACAGGAGCCGAAGCGTTTTGCCGGTTATAGTTGTATCCCTTGGTGTGATGCTGACCATTTTCCTTCACGCCTATATAACCGGTTTCATGGGTGATACCATAGAGATAAATGCAAGGTTCAGCTACGGGCATGTAAAGGTCATGACAAGGGCATATGCCCTTGAAATGGACCAGGTACCCAATGACCTGGCAATGACAGAAGCAGGTGAAATGCTGGCAACGCTCCGGGATATGTACCCCGAGGTGGAATGGTCGGAGCGTATACGTTTCGGGGGACTGATCGATGTGCCTGATGAACATGGTGAGACAAGAGCACAGGGACCGGCAATGGGACTGGGACTCGATCTGCTGTCACCGGCGCCGGTAGAAGCGGAACGCCTTAATCTTGCAGGGTCACTGGTGCGGGGATCACTGCCCGGTAAACCGGGTGAGGCACTGATAAGCGAATCGTTCTCTCAAAGACTGGGAGTAGGACCTGGTGACAGCTTTACCTTTATCGGGTCGTCAATGTTCGGTGGAATGGTCATGCATAACTTCACGGTTGCCGGCACCCTTGCCTTCGGGGTGGAGGCTATGGACAGGGGCATGGTGATTGCCGGTATCGAAGATGTGCGTATCGCTCTTGATATGGATGATGCTGCCGGCGAGATCGTCGGCTTCTTTCCGGAGGGCTTCTATAATGAAAGGAATGCTGTAAGGATGTCTGACAGCTTCAATGCGGTATATAAAGATGACCCTGATGAGTTCGCCCCGGTCATGAAAAGCCTGAGCCGGCAGGGCACGATGGGGCCTTACGTCGAATTAACCCGTGTATGGTCATGGTACATCACCCTGGTGTTCATTATTGCAATGTCGCTTGTGCTGTGGAATGCCGGACTACTGGGCGGATTGCGCCGGTACGGGGAGATCGGTATACGACTTGCCATGGGCGAAGAGAAGGGTCATGTGTACAGGACAATGATATGGGAGTCGGTGTTCATAGGGATTGTTGGTTCGGTAATTGGTACGGCATTTGGCCTGGTTATTGCATATATTATTCAGGTACATGGAATTGATATATCAGGGATGATGGAAGGTGCGACCCTCATGATGCCCGACACGATAAGGACACGCATAACCCCGATGGATTACTGGATCGGTTTTATACCTGGACTCTTTTCAACAGTTGCCGGAACGATGCTGGCCGGAATTGGTATATTCAAAAGGGATACAGCAAGGCTGTTCAAAGAGCTGGAGACATGATCAAACTGTCAGGGCCGGGTAACGGCCATTACTGTTACCTCGCCTGAAAAAAAAATCAGACAATTGCTGGATATGAAAAATAGTATACATAAAGGTATCTGCATGGCCATTTTGAAATGCCTGCTGGTAGTATCGGCATCTATTGCCCAGGATGCCGGCGAAATTCTCGACAGGGTTGACCGTAACATGTACTCTGACACAAAAATTGTCGAATCGTCAATGACAATCCACGGCCGGCGCAGCAGTCGCACCCTGGTGTCGGTAACATACTCGGCCGGTGATGAGAAAGCTTTTACCGAATACCTGTCACCCCCGAGGGAGGCCGGCACCAAGATGCTGAAGCTGGAAAACCAGTTGTGGATATACTCGCCATCGACCGACAGGGTGATACAGATATCGGGTCATATGCTGAGACAATCACTTATGGGCTCCGACCTCTCCTATGAGGATATGATGGAGACCAGCCGTCTTACCGGGGTATATGATGCTGAAGTTACAGGCGAAGAGATTGTTGACGGCAGGCAGGCCTGGATGCTTGAGCTAACCGCCAGGGAGGAAGGTGTTACCTATCAGTCACGAAAGGTTTGGATCGATAAGGAAAGATTTGTACCCCTGAGGGAAGAGCTTTTTGCCAGAGGTGGCCAGTTGCTCAAACGCACGGAACTTTATGATGTAAAACAGATAGGGGACAGATGGTTCCCCACCAGGGTTATCTACAGGGATATGCTGCGTCAGGGAGAGGGTACGGAATTCAAAATTGAAAGCATTGAATTCGATGCCGGCATCCCTGAACATTATTTTACCAGGGCAGCGCTAAGACAATGATTATGGCGCCTGATCATCCGGCGGCCCTGCTATCGGCAGGGTAAAACTTATGGTGGTTCCTTTTTCAGAAGTTTCTCTGACCCTAATCTCCCCTCCCAGCCTTGAAACAAACTCATGACAAAGTATCAGTCCCAGTCCTCCACCTTTCTTCCCTTCCGTGTCAGGCCTTACAGAAGCTTTATCGATCCCGAAAATATCTTCCTGCAAACCATCTGGAAATCCAACTCCCGTATCTGTCACATCAAAACAAACTCTTTCATCATCAGTCAATGTTGAGCTGACAATGATCTTCCCTCCCGGTGGGGTGAACTTATGGGCATTGGAGATGAGGTTTCTGAACACAACACTTAACAGTTGCGTATCGGAAATAATCCGGAGGTCACCGGGAACCCGGTTTGCGAAGCTGATATTCTTTTCTTTGAGTATCTCCCTGTAAAGTACATGGATTTCATCAATAATTTTGGCCGGGGCAACTTCATCCTTTTTCACCCTCAATCTTCCGGTTTGTGAATTTGCCCATTGCAGAAGGTTATCAAGCATTATTATAGTCTTCCGGGTCGCCTCACTAACAATTTCAATCAAACTTTTCCGCTTGGCATCATCGTACCCGTCCCAGCTGGTGATCAACAGCTCGCTGAAACCGGCTATTGTTGAAAGTGGACTTCTGAGGTCATGCGCAATTATTGAAAAGAACTTATCTTTCATTGAGTTCAGTTCACCGAGTTGCTCATTGGCTTTCCAGAGCTCAGAGGCCTGCCTGCTGAGCTCCTGTGTATGCTCTTCCAGTTCATAGCTCTTTTCTTTTATCAGTCTGTTTGCTTCGGTCAGGATCTCTCCTTTTTCAACAAGTTCACGGTTCTTAACCGTGATTTCATGAGTACGCGTTTCGACAAGCTTTTCCAGCCTGGCCTTAATCTTCTGCAACCTGCTGGTTCTTAACAGTAACATATAATAAATCAAAACTATGACCAGCGAAAAAACGATTAGGTAGAACAGCCAGGTTTGCCAGAAGGGAGGTTTGATATAAAACCTGAGTATTGCATCTTCAGCGTCACACAATCTGTCGGAGAGACACGACCTGACCCTGAAAGTATAATGACCTGGAGACAGATTTGCAAAGGTTGCAAACCTGTCCGATCCGGCAAAAATCCAGTCCCCGTGCAACGGTTCAAGCATATAAAAATACTTGTTTTTGGGACTGTCGATAAAATTGAGCATTGCATAATGAATCCCGATCATATTTTCAGTATGTGAGAGAAGTATCTCTCCATTCTCATTTAATGGTGGTCCGGTTTCACTTCCGGGATAGACCAGGCGGTCAAATAAACGGATGTTCTCTATCTGGACTTTACCATATTGCTCAACCGGTGATATAGTGCCCGGGTCAAAATAATCAATCCCACGGTTCCCACCAAAATAGATTAACCCGGAACTGCTGTAAGTGGAAGATCTTGTAAAAAAATCATCGGACAGCAACCCGTGACTTACGTCATAGATAAAAACATCTCTTATCACCGGATCATAATCCACTGTATAGTCTAAACTTATATTAATGATCCCATGTGATGTAGCCAGCCATAAATGCCCATGCTCATCCTCCTCGATACTCCTTATTACCAAAGTGGTATAACCAAGATCATCAACATGAAAACTAACGAAACTATCCTGAACAGGGTCATAAAGATTAAGGCCGTTCTCAGTGACAAACCACATCCGGCCCGATCTGTCCCTGAAAGATAACATGGTATAGTTATCTATAAGTGAGCCCTGTTCAGGCGAGGATAAATACCGTATAAACAAAGTGTCGCCTGCTGGCAACCTGTTCAGTCCCCAGGTAGTTGAGGCCCACAAATTCCCTTCGGGATCAAACTCCACATCGTAAACAAACGGGTTGGAAAGATAGCCTGCTTTTTCATGATCTGAGGTATACCGGTACACCTGCTGAGTTTTCCTGTCATACGAAATTACTCCCTCTCCGAAAACTGCAAGGTACAGATCCCCGTCAGGGCCCTCAGCAACATCCCTTATATCAAACCCACCGATTTTTTCATAAAACGTCCAGTGTGCATCAAAAATATTGACAAACCTTTTCAGATTGTTGTCATACATCTGCAGTCCGCCCCTCCAGCTTGTCATGAATATGGTTCCGTCCGATGCCTCAAATAAGCTGAAAATATGCCCTATTCCGGTATCAGGTACCAGATTGTCAACCGGTATGATCTCCCTGTAGGGGACACCCTCAAAATATACCTGGACGATACCGGACTGAAAGGCCACCCACAGGTTTCCGCGGCTGTCATGCAATATGGCAGACACATCGGGATGGTACAGAAATTCCTGATAATCCATATGTTCATAATTGTTCATGAAAGGCATATTGATCAGGGAGTAGTTTATCCCCCGGTTACCTGCAGCAAGCCAGAGGATATCATTATCATCAACATATATCACTCCCGGGGAGCCTGTTGTAATCGATTTTGGATTGGTTGATTCCTGGGTGTAGTTAAAGTAATTACCTGTTCGCAGATCATATCTGAAAAGTCCGTCCAGAGAAGATATCCACAATGTCTTTCCGTATCCGGATATATATAAGGGTGACTGAAGAACATTTTCATCAATTAGTTTATATCCATCCTTATTTAACGGGTTATATACATGAAGCCCCCTGTGCCCCCCGACAAAGAACAACAGGTTCTCGTGATAAAAAACCTGGGTGAGACTTTCTGTCCTGTCCTCAACCTTGTCTTTAACATGAAACCAGAAGGTTGTAATTCCGCTTTCCGGATCAATCAGGGAAAGACTCCAATCGGTATGTGCAACCCAGATGTTCCCGTGATCATCTGCCGCGAGTGATGCTATTTGATCTGAAAGCGTAAACAGACCCTCTGCATTAATCTCCGGTTCATTAATTAAATCAGCCGGTCCGTAAGATGGAATTAATGTAAAATCATCTTTCTCACGGTCATATAAAAAGAGGCCTCCATGAGTGGCTACCCAAAGCCGCCCCCGGCTGTCCACCTCCATATCAACAATAATATTTGCTGCCGCATCATCTTCTATAGGTGTCACCAGGTAATACCTGGTGAAATTGTCAGTTAACATGTTATACCTGGCCAGGCCGGCAGAATGACAACCTGCCCATAGGTCCCCGTGGTTATCGGTTATCAGGCTGATGATTCGGCTGCCTGGAAGGCTTGTGCTGTCTCCGGGATCATTATAATACTGTTTGAACTCATAGCCGTTATAACGGTTGAGTCCGCTCTGTGTACCAAACCACAGATATCCCTGGTTATCCCTGGTAATTGCAATAACCCTGTTATTTGAAAGTCCGTCAGAACGTGTCAGCGAGAAAAAGTTGAGATGCATGTCTGCTGCCCCAGCCTGTGTGATCAAGAACAGTATCATAGGGCAGAAGACAAGTATCTTATGAACGGTTAACCTTAACATAACAACAAGTAATAAATTAATAGATACGCATAAATTAGAGATATGTTACCAATAGTTGTGTGAATGAACCGGTGATCTAAATCACCTTCCGGCAAATATACAATTTACTGGTTAATGAAGCGTCAAACAGCAATGCACGGAATTTGTATCCAGGCCCGGGCTATGCGCTCACTTATTACTTCCTTATAAAAGGCTGCAGCTTCATATAGGTCAGGCTGCGCCACAACCACTCAAACGGCCCGAAATAGAAGTGTTTCAGCCATAAAAGGCTGAAGGGTATCTGCAGTCCGAATATCACCAGGGTAAGCAATACTCCCTGAAACACCGATATCTTTCCAAACAACCCAAATCCGTAAGAGAAGAAAAGTGTGGTGCAGATTATTGATTGCAGCAGATAATTGGTCAGAGCCATCCGGCCAACCGGGGCAAGCAGCCTTGCCGGCAGGCCAAACCGCCCGTTTATGTATAGAAGCACAATGCCACTCACATATGCCACTGAAAGTGAAAAACCGGCAATAATATGTGAGGTTGTTAGCACTAACATCCATATATCAGGCACTGTCATAGCACCGGTATTGAAAAATGACCATGTATAGAGCGCACTGAAAACAACCCCTGTAATCAGTCCCCACCACAAAATTCTCCTGAAAAGCTGAACATGTCCGGCAGGATCCCTTATGATGCCGCTTCTTGCTGCCCAGACCCCGACAAGGAAAACTCCAAGAACTACCGGGTAAAAGAACAGCACCCCGGGAAGCAGGTTCATATATTCCTGCAGCCTTATCCTGATGATCTCACCGAATGTCCCTTCTGAATAAACTGCCGATGCCCGGGCAAGGAATTCCGCCATCCATGCCTCCCTCTCCTGCATGCTGGCTTCAATCCCTGCAGCGGCCTGGGGGTCAGACATGCCGAGCCGGACCATAAGCACCGACAACGCGGTCATTACTACAGGTACAATTGCCAGCCAGAAGGCCCATTTTATCAGGCTCCTGTCACTCTTCTTCCTGAACAGGATAAGGACGAAGCCAAAGACTGCATACCATACAAGTATGTCACCGGCCCAGAGAAACACAACATGCAATATCCCGAACATAAGCAGGATAGCCACCCTGCGCCTGAAAACAGGCAGGATGCTGCTGCCATCATCAGTCTTCTTGTTGATGAACATCCAGAAGCCGTAACCGAAAAGCAGGGAAAAAAGAATATAAAACTTCCCTTCAAATAAAAACTTTATCAGCACGGTTGATATCTTATCGGCGATAGTTTCAGAACCGGCATAACCTGCAATTACTGAGGTAGCAGGCTGATAAAACATCTGCATGTTCACCATCAGTATGCCGAAAATAGCGAGCCCCCTTAGAATATCAAGCAAAGCTATCCTCTCCAGAGATTTGACGGGGGTAATTTCTTCCTTCATAAAGTTTTTCGATAAAAATATAAAAATAATTAAATCCACCCCCTGTTCAACCGGAATAATTTCTGATTGAGCACTTCAACCGGAATTATTCGTACCTGAGCACATCCACCGGGTTCCTGTTCGCTGCAATCCATGTTTGCCAGCTTACTGTAAAAAGGACAAGAATAAATGCAATTGCCCCGCCGGCAAAATAGAACAACAGTCCGGGCTCAATACGGTAATTGAAAACCGAAAGGTAGCCCTGCGATATGACCATTGCAATTGGTGTGGCGATAAGTATCGCTATTAAGACCTGCACTATAAGCTCCTTTGATATCTTATACATTACCGACCCGACTGTGCCCCCGAAAACCTTTCTAATGCCGATCTCCTTCCTGTTTCTCTGCGCAATGAACACTGACAATCCAAATAGCCCGATAAGCGAAGCTATTATGGTGATCAGGAAAAATACCTGCATAAGCAGCATTGCCGAAACAAATGACCTCGCCTCCTCCCCTTCCCAGATAACCTCATCGTGATACTTTATCTCAACCGGATAATCAGGGTTAATGTCATCCAGCAAACCCGAAATGAACGCATGGGTCTCTGTAAGGTTTTCAGGCCTTATCCTGATGAACAGGCGTTCATCCTGGTTGCCGCTTTGCCGGATCAGGGATGCATTTACCGGAAAAAAGGTTGTCGCCCACCCGTACAACCCCGTTTGTATTCCGCGACAGGCTGTGGTTATCAACTTCCGGAAGCAGTCCGGCCAGCGCCGGGCCTTCCGGACCGAATGAATTGGGAGCCCACTCAACCACCCCGAACGAACCGCCCAGGTAGATCTTTGCTATACGGTCGGCGTTCATGTGACTGCTCTCGTATGTGAGCTCGTGCCGCGCAAAAAGTATGTCCAGCTTAGAACTCTACGGAACCGGACTTCCCCGGCCGTAATGTGTCCGCTACCTCACACCATAATCCCGTCAATTACAGCATACAGAAATCGCGGCTATTACAACACATCTCACCCCGGCAAACAAAAAAAAGAGTTAGTCCGCATCGCTTTCAGGGCTGCAGTCGCAGAGGTTTTTTGTTTTACCCCTGTGTAATTCTTATATTGCAGTTCTCACATATAATATCATGCTCATGACCAAAAAAACTACCACCGGGTTTATTGCAGCCATTACCCTGCTTGCATTTATTTCCTGTACCCCTTCCGGGGAAGAAAAAGAAGCCGCACCATTTATAAAAGGAGTTTACGGCAACCCGGGATCATTGCTTGATGCCGGTTATTCATTTGACTCGCTGGGTATGAACGCGGTCTTTGTAAGAAGCATATCGCTCAACAGGGAGTTTTATGAAGCGGCCAGGGACCAGGGGTGCAAGGTCTTTGTTGAGTTTCCTACCCTTCTTGGAAGAAACTATGTTGACAACCATCCTGATGCCTGGCCGATAGATGAAAAGGGGGAGCAGGCGGATATAGCGGACTGGTTCATGGGGGTCTGTCCGACAAATCCAGGGTTCAGGGAGCACCGTGCGGCACAGCTCAGGGATATACTGACTGAATTTGATGTTGACGGCATCTTCCTCGATTACCTCCACTGGCACGCGCAGTTCGAGACGCCCGATCCGATTCTCCCTGAAACATGTTTTTGCGATAACTGTACCGCGCTGTTCCAGGAATATTCGGGAATTAAGCTCACGCACGACGACATTCCCGGAAAGGCCGGATGGATACTTACCAATGTCGAAACCGAATGGAGAAAATGGAGAAACAGCATCATAAACATGTGGGTTGATGATATGCGTGAGGTAATTAATACTATCAGCCCGGGAACGCTGCTCGGTGTCTTCTACTGCTCATGGTACCCGTCAGATCACAATTCGGCACTTTACCGTATCCTGGGCATCGACGTGCGTGCCCTGGCAGAAAGGGTTGATGTTCTTTCACCCATGCTCTTCCATATGATGAAAGACCGACCCGCCGGTTGGGTTGGTGAGTACGTTGATTGGCTCGGGAGGACAACCGGAGCCGGTACTGAAGGAAAACCACAGATATGGCCCATCGTGCAGGCACATAACAACCCCGGCATTATAACACCTGAAGAGTTCAGGCAGGTTATGCTTGAAGGGTCACGTCCACCGGCATCGGGAATTATGATGTTCTCTGATGTGTCGCTGCTTGATGACCCCCTTAAGATTACCGTTATGAAGGAGCTTTATACAGAAGGGGAATTCCCCCCTGATAACCGGGGCCTTTGATGCGGCCGCATGCAGATGCCGGCCGGAGCCTGTGGCTCAGCAAACGACTTTCAGAATAGTTCAAACCAAATAATACCGTATTATGATAACCTTTACCAACTTTAAGAAGATCATGACGGGCCTGGCTTTCCTGTTTATGACCACCAACCTGGGTGCCCAGGAAACCATAAAGGATGAAATCCTGCAGGGTGTTGACGCACATTTCTATAACCTGCGGCACAGGCTCGACGTGCTTGAAAAAAAGATAGACGATGTGCTGTGGTTCAAGAGGGTGGGTGATGTTGCCCATGTCGACAAGGTTTTCCTCGCTGGCGAGCCGCCATCGCATGCCGACAGGTCAACAACCCTTGCAGGAACAAACCCCATCAAGTTCTGGTCATACGTGTTCATACCAAAGGGGATAGATCCGTCGATCAAATATCCGCTCATTGTTCTTCCGCATGGAGGGGTACACGGCGATTTCAATACCTACTATACGCATATTATACGTGAGATGATGGCTCAGCAGTACATAGTGGTGGCCCCCGAATACAGGGGCAGCACCGGGTACGGCAGACTGACCTATGAACTTATTGATTACGGGGGACTGGAGAATGCCGATGTGAACATCAGCAGGGAATACATGATCGAAAATTACAGCATAGTCGATGAAAACCGGGTAGGCATAGTGGGCTGGAGCCATGGCGGAATGATCGCGCTGATGAATATCTTCGAGCATCCTGATGAATATGCCTGCGCATTTGCCGGTGTGCCTGTGAGCGACCTGGTGGCCCGTATGGGTTACAAAAGGTCTGCCTACGAAGATTTCTTTTCGGCCGACTATCATATCGGGGCGATGGTGCATGAGAATATTGATGAATACCGCCGGCGTTCACCGGTGTATCATGCACACAGGCTGGCAACCCCGCTGCTGATCCACACGAACACAAACGACGAAGATGTGCATGTACTGGAGGTGCAGAACCTGATCAATGCCCTCAAGGCTGAAGGAAAAAAATTTGAATACCGGATCTATGACGACATACCGGGCGGACACTCGTTCGACAGGATGGACCATGCAGAGGGCCGGAAGATCAGGTACAACATCTACAAGTTCCTTGAGCAGTATCTTGATCCACCGGTAAGGTTCAGAAACCTGGGTGAGATGGAGAGGGCAGCCTACAGGTTCAACTAGGGCATGTAACCTGCAAGCGGCCCGGATGGTTGCCAAAAGCTACCTGAAGCCGGATCGTATTTAATCTCCTTTGCCATGTGAGTAAAGCTTACAGATAAATGGTTATGATCACATTATAGGCATTAGAAGCCAGTTCCTCCAGGCATTCCTCCCACATGTCGGCTGCTTGCGGACTGATTGCAAGCTCTGCTCCGGCAAGAGCGTCGTCTGACATTCTCTTTGCCAGGTCAGTGGCCTCCTGGATGCGTCCCTGCGCCATGAGCTGCTGTACACGCTCCATGATCTCCTCGCGATCCTGCTCGCCGGCCTCTCCTCCATCGAGCTTATCCCGGTACTTCCTGTAAATCAAATCGTCGGCCGATGTAATCTCACCTTCCTCATCTTTTTCCTTTAAAAAATAGGAATATTCAAGGTAGCCGTATTTCTCAATTAAACCGTTCACGCGTGACTCAGGTATTACTCCCTGAACTGCGAGTCCGTGCAGGCTGTTGAATATTTCTGATGGAACACGCGACCGGCCCTGCCCTTTTGCAATACTCACACCAATATCATCAGGCATCCGGCGCTCATAGGAAAAAAAGGCGCTCCTGACCCTTTCATCTTTAACATCTTCCCTTCGTGGCTCGCCATTCTCATTAACATAATATGCCCGTACATCTGCATAACTGTCCTTTGTAATGTAGGTACTTACAGAATACTGTTCACCGGATTCAAATCCGGTCTTCTCCCCCTCTGTTGCAGGAACCGCACCCGGGTAAAGGGTGGGCTTCTGCTGATAACCGGCTGCAATGAACATTGCAGCCATCAAAACGATTGTTGTTAAATGAATTTTCAACATAGCTATATAAGGTTTTGGTTTGTGCCAGGTTGGGTTATTGTTTAACTTTGATTGCCTGACGGTCCAACACAAGTATAAAGGTTTAAAATCCCATATGCAAATAAGCCGGGCTAAATCTGCATAACTCTCCCTGCCAGCTCTCCAGGGTTACTGATCAGCCTGCTGGTTCAGTACGGTTCACATTATCGGCCCTGAAGCCGAGAATGAAAAGTGCAAATGCAAATGCAATACAAATGAAGGCAGCAATATCATAGGCACCAGTAGCCCTGTAGGAAAGGCTGAACATGAAAGGTCCCAGCGCACTGCCTATAACGGTATAGCTCATGGCATACCCTGAGATTGCACCGAGGTGCTTTAACCCGAAAAACCGGGGCCACGTGACGGCCGACAATACCCCGA
>SLOE01000136.1 GCA_007132715.1 Bacteroidales bacterium | reverse complement strand
CATTGAATACATCCTGTGAGAAGCTGGAGGTAGAGAACCTTAATCAGCCCAATATGGCTGATGTGCTCTCATCGCCGGATGATGTCCGGGGAGTTGTAAGTGACGCTTTTTATGCATACTGGACCGGCATAAAAGTTTATAATGTTGGTATGACCGGCCAGGTTGCGGCCGACCAGACCAGCGTCAGCTGGGGTAACTTTGCATGGAGGGATATGTCAGAGGAACCCAGGACGGCATGGAACAATGATCCCGCCTATGGTGACTCAGATATGACCGAAAGTCCCTGGTACAACATGTATGCCCTCATTTCGCAGGTAAACGATGCGCTTTTTGCAATTCTGGTTGAGGATATGGAAATTGGACCGGGCGGAGCAGATAACAATATGGTGCTTGCCACCTCTTATTTGTTGCGGGGACTCGGACTGGGACAGCTGGGGATGGTGTTTGACCAGGCCCAGATTCCCTTGCATGACAGTGATCTTTCAGAACTTGAGTTTCAGCCATGGAACGAAGTGATTGAGGCTGCAATTGATGATCTGAAAACAGCAATTGAGATAAGCAGCAACAATACATTTGCCTGGGGTGCCGCTGCGCTGCCCGGCATAGCGGTTAACCAGACCTTTATCAGGGAGCTGGCAAATTCATATGCCGCCCGTTTTCTTGCACTGGGTGCGAGGACCAAGGCACAGAACGACGGTCTGACGTGGACTGCCAATTACACCTGGTCAGATGTCCTTGCATTTGCCAATAACGGTCTTACGGTTGATTTTGCGCCCATCGGCGAGGGACTGCCATGGGATGGCGGAACATGGTGGGACCTGAACATCAAGTACCTGCGTCAGCCCGGCTGGGGAAGGGTTGATATGAGGGTGGTAAATCTTCTTGATCCTGCCGCACCGGTAAGATATCCCACAAATGAGCTCGGACTTGCGGGTGATCCGCCACAGATACATTCCGGACTCGAGCCGGGGGAATCTGTTTCAATTGATGAAAGGTTCACGGTGGATTATGAGTTTTTGCCCAGCAACGATTTCCGTCCCGAAAGGGGAGGCTGGCATTTTACCCACTACAGGCACAGCCGTTATGATTATCCCGCAAGCACCAGCGATGAGGGATATCATATGGGTGAGAGCCGCGGACCGCTGTTTGAGCTGAGGGTTTACGACAATGAGCTTATGAAAGCAGAGGCTATGGTTCGCACGGGTGATGCCGGCGGTGCTGCCGCGATACTGAATGATGGAGGAAATCCCCGTAAAAGCAGGGGCAACATGCCTGATGTCGATGCAACAGAATCAGCTGTGCTGGAAGCCATCTTCTACGAAAGGTATACGGAGCTGTTCCATAACGGATGGATGATCCATTTCCATGACATGCGCCGTACCGACCAGTTGCAGCAGGGAACACCCCTTCATTTCCCGGTACCCGGAAGGGAACTGGAAGCCCTGAATATGGAAGTATATACCTTTGGCGGCTATCATAATGCCGACGGGGTAAATACATCGGATGGAGGGGACTGGATCAAGCCCTATTATCATTTTACTCCGTGATTCAGCATTTGATTCAATTAACTAAAATTATTATATTATGAAAATTAGATCAATAAATATATTAAGTCTGATAATGATAGGGTTTGTTATCCTGCTCGGATCATGCGAGGAAAAGGATGATTATAATTTCAGTGATATCGAACCCGTTATTTTCAGTATTACCGGACCCGGAACAGTTGCAGCACACGGGCTTACTGATTTTCCCTACAGGTACCATGTCCCCCACAGGGGCGGGTCCACTTTTAACTGGTCGGTTACCACATTGCTTGGTGCATCTGCCACAATTGTACAGGATGATAAATATCCAAGCATTGCCCATATTACCTTCGCACAGTCATCGGTTGAGGATGTGGCAACCATTTCTGTCACTGAAACTACCATGGGAGGGAAAACAAGCCCCGTATTTACCAGGGACATTACCCTCACTCCCTTCTGCCCGGAAGATATGGAACCATGGGCAGGTACATGGGTTTCCGACAATGGTTTAGACCATGATGAGCTGGAGGTTACCATTCCGCCGCAAACCCTCAACACCCTTGTGATTGACGGTTTGCTTGGATGGCTGGTTGAGATCGGCTGGGAAGAGAACTGGATACCCGATGAAGGAGGTGAAGGCAAGACCGTTATTGAATTTGACTGTGGAAATACCATAAACCTGGCTGAACAGTTGCTCGGAACAACATTTGAATGGGGACCTTACTGGATCAGCGGCGAAGGCACCTACGATCCGGAGGAGATGACCATGACAATTATTTACAACATTGCCTGGGCACAGGGTGGAGATGTATGGAATACATTTGAATCAAACCTGGAAATGGGCGGCAAGAAGTCCGCGCGGATCAATATGGAGATCCCTGCCAGATAGTTACCTGTTAATTCTTATAATCAAAAGAGGTTGCCGGGTTACCCGTCAACCTCTTTTTGGTTGTGGTGTGCCAGCCTGAATACCGGAGGATGATGGCATGTCAGACTTTTTTTTGAAAGTGATATATTGTATTTTTACCTCTTTAACAAGGATGAGAAATCTTAAATATGAGACGGTACCTGTTTGTTTTGTTTTACCTGCTTGTTTCCTGCGGCGGACTTGACGATGATAATGACCAGGCTGACAACCCTGTTGAAGTAATTGATATATTGCTGCCCCAGACCCAGGCAGCCCTTGGCAGGGCAGCGGGTGGTGAGTATGCCCTTTACCATGCGGTTTTCATGCAGCAGCTGGCAGGAATTGACGGGATGATACTTGAAATTGACAGGTATGATATCGGGCCCGAACATACCGATAAAATCTGGAGAGGGTTCTACGTGAATGTCTTCTCCAGCCTTAGTACCATTATCCGGTATTCTGAAACCGGCGGGATTTACAAGGCCAGGGGCATGGCCAGGATAATGATGGCCAATGCGCTTGGCATGGTTACTTCGGCCTGGGGTGACGTTCCGTTTTCTGAAAGCTTTTTAACGGAAAAGGTCAGCCTGAGACCGGCATATGACAGGCAGGAGGAACTGTATAACCGGATATTTTCCCTCCTTGACGGGGGGATTGAAGATATGCTCTCTCACGGAAACCAGTCTTTTCCCTCATCCCAGGATATGTATTTCGGAGGTGATCCGGAAAGATGGATCAGGCTGGCCCGTTTTCTTATGTTCCGCTATAATCTTCATCTTGCGGGGAAAACGGGTTATTCCGGACTGTCAGGACTCTCAGCAGGTGAAATGTTTCCCGGGCCCGGTG
>SLOE01000057.1 GCA_007132715.1 Bacteroidales bacterium | reverse complement strand
TTAATCTCTCCCGCAGTGGATCGAGAATATCCTCCTCTTTCTCCTGCATGGAGATTACATAGCCGCGGCCTACGATCATGCTCACCTGCTCGGAGTCGATAATATTCTCTTCTTCGTTGTAAGAGAGCATCTTCAGCACTATAAAGAGGTAATTATCAAAAACCTCTGTCTTGGGCCTCTGGTTAGTGTTCAGAATATCCTCCATCACAAGCGGGTGTATTCCAAAATGTTCACCCAGCTCCGATACCAGTTTGCTGTCATGCACCCCCTTGATGTCGATCCACGTTATCCCTTCAGAGTCCCTGTAAGGGAAGCATCCCTCTATGTTTTCCGAATTCAGCTCCTTAAAGCTGTCCGGTCCGTAATCGATAATATCGATCATCACCTCCTCGGCATGCTGCTTGCCTGTAAATACGAGGCTTCCAGGAGGCAGTCCCACTTTCTTTTTAAATGATCTCATGACCTGTAAATTTTATACCGATGATTTATAAAACTGCCAAACCCGAAAAGTAATGCAAAGTTTTTCAAGGTACAATTTATTTTTAAGTTCTTCTTTCATATCCGACCTGGTGCGAAGAAGCCAGAGCAGTGTCCTGTTTCCCGGTTTCACCTGCCGCTTCAACGAATTCAGGCATCACCCCGGGTAAACGCACCAACAGAGTCCGGTTCAATTCCGCGAAAGCAAAATTATGAACCTGACTTAAACAAATTGACTGTTTATTTCTTTACTTTGTTATATCAATGACTTTTATATGGATAGATCAGGATTTGACATCTCATGGATGTTCAGGCCAGGTTTCGTAAAGTGGGTCGCCGGGGGGTCGGCAGGCATTTTTATGCTTATGCTGCTGCTGACTTCGCCGCTCATAATAAAGCCGGTGTACCAGTCCGGGGCCACTATCTATGTCCCCCTGACCCTTTTTACCCGGCAGTATGATCAGCTGGGAGTCGGCTTCGGCAATGATGAAGAGATAGATGCACATATTCAGATACTCCGCTCAACCCTCATGCTCGACAGTCTGGATGCTGTTTTCAGCCTTTCAGAAAGACTCGGTATCGACATGAGCGATCCCGGCGGGCGCAGCAGGTATTACCGTATTGCAGGAAGCCGGATTACGGCTGAGAAGACACGTTACGGCTCAGTATCGGTCAGGGTAAGGGACAAAGACAGGGTATACGCAGCTGAGATGGCCAACCGGATAGTGGCGCTGGGCGATCTTATAAAGGAAGATATTCTCCTGGAGAACAGGCTTGCAGCCTATAATTTTGCAAAGGAGCTTTACAGCGAAAAGCTGGAGGAGACACTGGAGATGGAGAGGCAGATCATGGGACATGGAGCAATATTGCCGTTGCAGCGTTTGAAGGACGGAACAGCGGATATCAGTCCCGCTGAAATATTTGGCCGCGCTGAAGGAGTTGATGGCGTTACTCCCGGTGCACTGAGACAGTTAACTGCCTTTGAGTCTGAGCTATGGAATCTGACCTCTTTGAAGAATAACTATGAAAGGTTAAGAAAAAGCCTTGAAACACCCATCCCACGCAGCTATGTGGTTTCGCCCGCGGTTGTTGCCGAAAAACCGGTATGGCCGCCACGGCTGCTCTTAACTTTCGCTGCTGTAATTGCATTTGTAATTATAATGGTCTTTGTCAGGATAGTAAGAATGGATTAATCAACCGGGTCCGGATGCCAGGGAACGCAATGAACAGATACGGTATACTTTCAGTGACACTTATTGTTGCGTTGTTTACAGCCATTATTTTTACAGGATCACTGCTCTTTCCACTGCTTGCGCTCATACCCGGTGCCATCCTTATTTTCATCCTCGCCCATCTCATTGTGCGCTTTAATCTGCAGGCGGCCCTGCTTAAGCTGATGGCTTTTTTGCTTCCCTTTTCAGTGCCGGTTGCGCTGATCGAAGGTTCAATGATCAGGGTGCCGGGAGAACCGCTTGCCCTGGTTGCCGCGGCGGTGCTGTTCACAGAAATGGCGGGCGGATCCTTTAAAAGACTGAATGACACCCTCAACAGGGAGTTCCTTTGGCTGGTACCGTTTGCCGCGGCATTTATTATTACAATACCCTTTTCGCAGAACCTGGTTGTTTCGGCAAAATTCTCATTCGTCAACCTGCTTTATATGCTGGTGTTTTACATTTTTGTTGCACGGCAGCTCAGGTATGACAGCAACCTGTTCTTCCGGATGATTCTTCTCTACAGCATGGGGATGATAGTGGTGCTGTTGTGGAGCCTGTTCAGGTTCTGGCAATGGGATTGGAACCCCATAGTGATGCGGGGGATCTTTCTGCCATTTTACAATGATCATACCATATTTGGAGCTGCAGCAGCCATCCTTGCTGCCCTGTGGCTTTCGACCGTCACTTTGTGCCGCAACAACAAAACACGCATTTTCTGGCTGGTAACGGGATTGGTTTTTCTTATGACAGTGATTTATTCTACCAGCCGGGCCGCCCTGCTCAGTATTCCGCTTTTTATCCTGGTTTTAGCGCTTCTGTATTTAAAGCTGAAGGTAAGGCATCTGCTGATCATTGGCGGTTTATTCCTCCTTGGGGTCATGGTCTTTCGCCAGCCGTTGATCAACCGGATGCAGCAGGTTGAGGCTCTTTCATACGATGTCAATGCAGGAATCGGCGAGCGGACTGTTTCATCTGCCAACATCAGCACCGATGTATCAAATGTTGAAAGGCTCAACAGGTGGGTGTCGGCATGGAGAATGTTCAAAGAGAGGCCGTTGACGGGTTTCGGTCCCGGAACCTACCAGTTTACCTATATTCCCTACCAGGAGCCTTCACTGATGAACAGGCTCACTGTTACAGACCCCTGGAATGTACCTGAAGGATCAGGAGGCACTGCCCATTCCGAATACCTGCTTGCGCTCAGTGAGATGGGGGTTTTGGGTCTTGCGGGGTGGCTGCTTTTTATAGGGCGGCTGATGTTTCTGGCTTTCAACCGAAGTATTGGCCATCGTTCGCGCGTTACATTAATTGCAGCATTCGCCGCATTGGCTACCTATTTTTTTCATGCCTTTTTCAATAATTTCCTGAATACCGATAAATTTGCCTTTCTGTTCTGGGGAACTGCGGCATGGCTTGTTACCAAATATCATACGAGAGATGAAGAGCACCTATTACGGGAAAATTGAGGAGTATTATGACGGCGATGCTGCCGGCTTTGAGGAGCGGTACTGGAAGAACCCTGTTCTGCAGCGCATGAGGCAGGACTTCAGGGAAGAGGTGAAGCGGTTCAGCTTCAGCAGCATGCTTGAGATAGGGT
>SLOE01000065.1 GCA_007132715.1 Bacteroidales bacterium | reverse complement strand
TCTCCCTTGCAGATGTTGCTGATGCCGGCCGGCTGCCCTCCCTCAGCACCCTGTCGGCCATCTCAGATGCCCCGGGCACGGGCCACGTCCACGTAAAGATCTCACGCCCGTGGGGGTCGGTGGCGGTAAGAAGCAGCAGGTCTGCCTCCTGCCAGCCGTCCGGTAAATTCAGGTCTATGTGGCCATGCTCCCCTGGCTTCAGAGGCGGAACAGATGGTGTCAGCGTTCGGTAAACAGTGTAGCCGGTTTCTCCCGAAAAGGGCCCCGGCAGCATTGCCAGTTCAAGGGTAAAGCTGCACTGGTCGAAGCTGGTGTAGTGGAACCTGTTTTCAACCTTTACCCGTCCGTCGAAACCCGGTACCAGGAATTTCATGGGAATATGCACGGGTGACCATATCTCCTTTATGGCAAAGTAGCTGCCTTCCTTTTCCCGGTATGGGCCAAGAATCCCGTCAGGTGCATGATCGCCGTCGGTGTCTATCCAGCCGTCCATGTCGGTGCGGACAACCCCCTCGTCACCGAAGACCCAGAGGAACCCGCCAGCGCTGAGCGGATGCTCCCACATGATCTTCCAGTAATCTTCCAGTCCGGCGCCGCTGCCTCCGTCATACAATCCGTGAAGAAACTCAGTCGGGAAAAAAATATCCCTTCCGGTATACCATTCGCCCGATCCATAATTCCAGGGCTTGTAATGCTGGGTATCGAGGCCGCGGAACTTTATCCAGGGATGAATAACCGGCCTGTTCTGCGGATCATGGAAGGCAAAGTCATCGTCAAGCTCATGATTTCCCCCGCCTTCGTTGGCATTTGCCCACATGATGATACTGGGACTGTTAACGTCCCTTTTGACCATTGCTTCAATCAGTATCCTGCCTGGAACGATGTCGTATGGAGGGCGCTGCCATCCGGCGAGTTCGTTTATGACAAACAACCCCAACGAGTCACATGCCTCTATGAAATTCCTGTCGGGCGGATAGTGTGACATTCGCACAGCATTCATATTCATATCCTTCATCAGGTTTATATCGTAAATGTTCAGCTCCTTGCTCAGTGCGCGTCCGGATTCCGGCCAGAAGCTGTGCCGGTTAACCCCACGGAACTTGATCTTCTCACCGTTGACAAATATTCCGTTACCTTCAATCACTTCCACGGTGCGGAAACCAAACCGTTCCCTGACCACATGAACATTGTTCCTCCTGTCCCTCAGCCTGAGCTCAACCGTGTAAAGATTCGGGAATTCAGGGCTCCATGTTTCTATGTCGTCAAGCTGTGAAGTCAATGTAACCATTTCCTGGTTACGTGATACGGCAGCAGAAAAAGGCTGGCCGACCCTTTCCCCGTCAAGGGTCATTATCTGTGCCTCGATATTCGTGGCCCGCCTGACATTGAGGGGATGGACATTAACCATGAATGAGCCATCTGCCTGTGCATCGATCGCCGTATGAGCAATATATTCAGAAGGATATGCATTCAGATAGACCGGGCGGTAGATGCCTCCGAAAACCCAGTAATCTCCCTGCCTCTCGGCCTGTTCGATCGATTCATCGGCCGAAACCTTGCTAACCCTGGCCTCCAGTATATTTTCGGCGCCGAATTGCAGCAGTTGTGTGATATCGTAGCTGAAACGGTAAAATCCGCCCTGGAAGGGAGCACCGGCAAGCTGGCCGTTGATCTTTACCTCGGTGTCGGTCATCGCCCCCTCAAACACGATCTCCACCGTCTTCCCTTTCCAGTCGGCCGGCACATCGAAGCTGTGCCTGTACAGCCCCTCCTCGTCATGTTTGGGCCTGTCATGGCCGTAATTGTAATTACCAAAACCATGCAGTTCCCAGTTGGAAGGAACCGGTATGGTTGTCCATTCTCCGCTTCGCCGGCCATCAGTGCAGAAAAATTCCCAGTCGACAGCATCGTCATATCCCTTTCCTGAGAGATACAATACTTCCGTATCCTGTGCTGTGACGGCAGATGATAACAATATTAAGGATAAAATGAAGATAATGGGTCTGATAGCCATGAAGAGATGTTTTAAGGTGAATTATTATCTTTAGCGGCGATACAAAATACAACTTCTTGAGTGATCATGCAAGATTTATCGCATTTTATATGCAGGATACAGATAGATGTTACCGCTGATCATATTGATAATCCAATTGATAGATAACAGTTAAATAATTATTATTTAAGAAGATAATTATGAAGGGGCTAACGGAAGAAAAACTTACATCATTTTCGAGGTTCAGGGTCACCTCGGCCGATACCGATATGTACGCAAGGGTGCGGCTCGGTGCCATAGTCAATTACCTTATCCAGTCTGCTATCGATTCGGCCGACCGGCTTGGGTTTGGTTACGGAGGCATAAGAGAGCAGAATCTTTTCTGGGTGCTCAGCAGGCTTACTGTGGAGCTTGACCGTCCACTTAAATGGTACGAAAGCCTGGAGGTGGAGACATGGCCTAAAAATGTTGAAAGAATCCTGTACCTGAGGGATTTTATACTCAGGGACGAAAAGGGCGGGATAGCTGGCCGGGCCACTTCGGGATGGCTTGCCGTTGATATTGAAACAAGACGTATGAAGAAGATTGACGGATTGCATGCAGGCTTCTTTGACCACCTGAAGGATAAGCATGCAATTGAGGTCCCGCCCGAAAAACTTTTCCCGGTTGAAGGAGGAGAAACAAACGAGATCAAGCCTGTCTATTTTGATATTGATCTTAACGGGCATGTTACTACAACAAGGTATGTGGACTGGATGATGGATATGCTGTCGCCAGGTTTTCACAGAAATAATTATCCGCGAAAGCTTTCCGTAAATATCATGAAGGAGACCCTGCCCGGGGAATCCATTCTGCTCGGTTACAGACAATGCAGTGATAAGGAGTTCCTGTATGAGGGGATAAACAGTAATAAGGGGACAAATGCCTTCAGGGCATATACCGGTTTTTGAGTTTTTTTTGGTTATTTTTAGTCCGTGAGGTTTACATTCATACTGGTTGAGCCTGCTGTTGCAGAGAACGCCGGGGCCGCCGCCCGCGCACTCAAGACAATGGGATTCGACCGGCTTGCAATTGTTAACTCCAGAGTGCACCTGCAGCCTGAGGCAAGATGGCTTGCACACGGCTCGACAGATATCCTCGACAATGCGTTTGTTTACGATTCACTTGAAAAGGCGGTGGAAGGAGAGGACCTTGTGATAGGGACAACAGCAAAGAGGCGCAGGGTTCATGCAGATCATTACTTTTGTTCTGAATTGCCTGATATCATAAAGTCAAGGGAGAAGCTGACCGAAAAGATATCGGTTGTTTTCGGCAGGGAGGAATCCGGACTCACCAACAGTGAGCTCAAACTTTGTAACATCTTTTCGGCCGTGCCTATGAAGGTCAGATACCCGTCGCTAAATCTTGCACAGGCTGTAATGATATACGCATGGGAGCTTTCAGGGCTGGCTGAAACCCGCCCGGGGTCACCTGCGAAAAGGCCTTCAGGCGAAAAATTCAGCCACCTTCGCAACCTGATTTCCAGGCTCCTGGTCCGGCTGGGTTATGACCGGAGAACTGCCCTGTACAACAGGATCATGGAGCGGATTGAGACGGTGGGGGACAAGGATGCCGGACTGCTCATGTCGGCCGGAAAAAAAGTTGAAGAAGCTCTAAGGGACAATGACGACACTAAAACAGCATCATAATTACTTTGAAACAATATTAACTCAGTAAAAATCATGCACAAAAAGATACTGACTGTTCTGATCATCATTTTTGGCTTTCAGCCGGTGCCCTCACAGGAAAAGACGGTTGAAGCCATATTTTCAAATGCCCTCAACTCCCGGGTTGCTAATGAGAACCTGAGGATATTGTGTGAAACGACGGAAGGACGTATATCAGGTTCTCCTGCTGCTGCTGCAGCGGTTGAGTTTACCCGCCAGATAATGGAAAACATGGATCTCGATTCGGTTTACCTTCAGGAGATGATGGTCCCGTACGATCTTCATCTTATTTTCAGCGACTGGTATGAACAGGACCTGCGTGCCATGGTACGAAGGGACAGGAACCATCCCTCTGTGATAATGTGGAGCTTCGGTAACGAGTATGGAGAACAGTACACCGGTGACGGGGGTACCGCACTGGCAAAGCGCCTGCATGGCATCCTGAAGGAGGAGGATACGGGGAGGCCGACTACAACTGCTATCAACTGGGCCAAGCCCGACATGCCTATGCCGGCCGTGATGGATGTCATAAGCCTCAACTATCAGGGTGAGGGCATCCGTTTTGCTCCGGCCTGCCAGGTTATCATACGGGGCGTCAGGGGGCAGCCGGGGACAATAAGGCTTACGGCAGAATCTGATTTACCGGAAAAGGTGACCATCGTGATAAACAGTACAGAATAGCATGAAATGGCTGATAATATGCCGGGATCCGGTTAATTGTCAACTAATATGTTCAGGCAAATAACCTTTAACAATTAAATTATCTGATATGCATTTCAAATCACTGATTTTCTGCCTGCTTTTTGCAGTTTTTATGGTTCCCGGTGTAAAGGCTCAGTACACACCCTGGTACTACTGGACCCTGCTTCCCGACAGCTACATGGATGAAATAATCGGAGAGGCTTCGGGCGAGACAGCCTGGAAGACCATTATGGAAACTGGTGGTTATACAAAGAACCGCCGGGCGGCTGAATACCGGGATACTCTATACGAGGCTGCATATATCTATGACAAGCTTAAATGGTACGGCATCCCAGGTGCCAGGCTGGAGATCCTTCCCGGTCGTACTGAGCTGACGTGGAACGGTATCAGTGGTGAGTTGTGGGAGGTATCACCCAATCGTCAGAAGCTGGTCTCCTACAGGGACAACACCTTCCAGCTTACCATGGGAAGCAACAGCACCGATGTTGTTGCCGCACTGGTCTGGGTCGGCACCGGCACAAGAGAGGAAGTTGAAAACAAAGATGTTGCCGGCAAAATTGCCGTGGGGCACGGCCATGTGACGGCCATACATGCAAATGCCAGGAGGGCCGGGGCGCTTGGAGTAATAGCAATAAGCGATTCCAGGAACTATATCGATCCGTTGCAGATACCTGAAGGCAGGATAGGGGATGTGCCGGGAAATGAACCGGGAGAAAGGATTGAGGCTGGATTTGCCTTCCAGATGAACATAAGGGAGGGACAGTACCTCAGGGACAGGCTGCTTCGTGGTGAGAGTATAGAGGCTCATGCCCAGGTTGAAACAAGCATGGAACCGAACACAATCCAGAATATAGACGCTGTGATACAGGGAACTGACCCTGACGCAACAGCAGTGATCTTTTCCGCCCATATTTTCGAGGGATTTGTGAAACAGGGGGCGAATGACAACAAATCGGGGGGAGCGGCTATTCTTGAAGTTGCCAGGGTACTGAACACACTGATTGAGGAAGGCAGGATACCAAGGCCTGAACGTTCGATACGTTTCTGGTGGGGACCTGAGTTTGCGGGCAGCCGCCCCTGGGTGGACATGCATTTTGAAGAAATAAAAGATGCGTATTGCAACATCAACATGGATATGGTGGGAGAGTGGCTGAGCATGCATAATGCCCATTTCGGACTTATGAGGACCACCTTCGGCAATGCCCATTATATCAATGACGTGGTTGAGAATTATTACAGGTTTGTTGGCGAGGGCAACAGGGAGCGGGTACACAACAGGAGGGAGGCAAACAGGATTCCGCACCGCATAGTAGCGCCCTTAGGAGCCGACGAGCCGTTTTATTACAGCATAGAGACCCATTACGGATCATCTGATCATGTGGTCTTTAATGATTTCGGTGTTCGCATCCCGGGAGTTATGATGATTGCATGGCCCGACCTGTGGTACCATACATCGGGCGACCTGGTTGACAAGGCTGATCCTACGCAGCTCAGGAGGGCCGTTATTATTGGAGCTGCAGCAGCCTATACCATAGCCGCTGCAGGTGATGAGACGGCCGTTAACCTTGCCGGGGAGATAGCCGGCAATGCAGTGCGCAGACTTGGACACCAGCTTAATGTAGCGATGGATATGATCAACAGCTCGACTGCTGAGAACCTGCATGAAAACTACAAAAAAGCAGTATGGCTGTTGGAGGCGCACCTCGAGAATGAAGAGGCCACCATCCTGTCGGTCGGCGAACTTGCTTCCTCACATGATGTTGTGAGCGGTCATCTGGATAACCTGGTTGAATTAACGGGTAATTCAGGAAGATCATATATTGCCGCCCTCGAATCACAGATGAAGATGAGAGCCGCGGCTGTTGGCGCAACCCCTGCAGAGATACTGCTCAGTGAAACAGAACGCCGTGCCGCAGGCATGGTACCGGTCCTTGCAGAGGGAATGCTGAAGGGAGGACAGGGCTTGCTTGCCGGACTGCTGGCCGGACTTCCCCAGGAGACCCTTGCAGCTTACCCGGTGAGAACAAGAATTGACAGGACCGAGATAGCCCGGCTGGTAAACGGCAAAAATCCGGTACTAATGATCAAGAAGATGATTGATGCCCAGAACAGGACTGAAACCGACCTGGATGACATCATCAACTTCATCTATCAGCTGCAGGAGGCAGGGGTAGTTGTTATAGAAAGTGTCGCAACGATTTAGACCGCACTGCCGGGCAAAGTGATCATTGCCGGGCAGGGGCGGGGATAGCAATCAGCCGGCAGTCCACCGGCGAATCAATGGCAGCTTACCAAAAGGATCAATCTTCGATCCAGTAACCGTCGCGCGGGAGAAGGTGGTCAAGGTTGGCAATTCCCAGCACGACTATGGCTGTTACTATAGAGGTGTGCTCCTGGTATCCGGCAATGCTCATGTTGTAGAGGTCCCTTTCCGTATGCCATATCTCTCCGTACCGGAAATCATATCCTTTCGGGTCTGACAACCCGAAGGTCATTACAGGCACCCCTTTAACCGCAAATGACCCGCTGTCTGTGCCTCTCGCAACTGCGGGAATTCTGCGTGGTGTATGCTCCCTCAGCTCAAAGGGGAAATCGGGGTTTATACTGTTAAGCGGCGCAGTGATCCTTTCCATGTCGTCCCACATGGCGGGAGTGACGCTCAGGCTGCTTGCCACGAGCGGCCCGCTGTCACGGTTGAACATGTTGCTGATCCTGTCAAGCTTGTCGGCGTTGTGCTCAACCCAGTGCCTTGATCCGATAAGTCCGAACTCCTCCGCCGCCCAGAGACATACCAGTATGGTGCGTCTCGGCTTACCCCCGGCAGCCATTATAAGCCTTGCGGCTTCCATGGCGGGAGAGACCCCCGAGCCGTTGTCCACTCCCCCTGTAGCAACATCAAATGCATCCAGGTGGCCGCCCATGATGACATACTCATCGGGAAATTCCGTTCCGGGTATAATACCTATTACATTGTGATATTTGACTGGTCCCGGCTTGAAGTGGTTGCGGATGTCAAATTCGAGCTGAAAATAGATGCGTTCCCTTGCCATCTGTTCAATAATTGCATACTGGTGTTCATTCAGCCTGATGTCGGGTGTGGACGGAAGGTTGTCGAATGTCATGTTGTCCAGGTTCCTGCGGTCGTACAGAGCCCTGATGGGTACAGCTGACTTCTGTATGATACCGAGAATTCCGGCATCGATCATTTCGCGGTAGAGGAGTGCCGGTTCATCTTGCAAAGTAATGAGATCTTCGTGCTCCTCTTCAGGTCTTCCCCGGTTAGCCATTCGTATTTCGCTGTTCTTCTGCTCAATCTCCTCGTTTCTTTCAATAATCAGCTGCCTGCGCTCATGTGCCTCGTCGGAAATGTCGACCGGCCAGCCGTCATTAGTTCCTGTTATCAACACCCACGCTCCGTCAAGTGTGCCTTTCATACGCTCAAACTGTGCCCGGGTTTTGGGTTCAATGACCACATGTCCTCTTTGCACACCCCTGGTTCCCGATGTGTACGAAGGTGTTGCAAAATGAAGGGTCATACCGTCTCCTCCGATCATCCTGCCGAACCATGGCCCCCGGTTAAAGCCGACCGGTACTTCTCCCGCTTCGTCCATCTCGACGATCATTCCCCACTCCCTGAATTTTGACGCGGCCCAGTTGGCTGCATTTGCATAGCCGTCAGAACCTGACAGTCTTCCTCCTATACGGTTGCTCAGGACATCCAGGTGTTCCATTGTACGATTGTCAGTCCGCCCTGTCTCTATTATTTTTTCGACTACAGGGTCTATATCAATAACAGGGGCGGTCTGTCCGGCTGTGTGGCTGAGACCGGCAATAAAAATTGCTAAACAAAAAACAAGAGCCTTCATAATCAAATGTTTGAAATATGTAGTGTTTGATTTAACTGAGTTTACGGAAGGGGTACTTCCTAAGCCAGCAAATATATCAGTATTTTTTTTATTCAGTGTTAATTTCTGCATACCCCCGCTAAAGCAGGAGGCGATCTGGTCAGTTACGGAAGTATTCTCACCTGCCAGGGAATGTGTTCTATCAGTCAGGATACGGTTATCAGTGCCGGCCCCCATGAGGTCACTTTACCGATGGCAACACCAACGGTAATTCCTTCCTCGTGAAGGCTTCCAATGAACTTTTTCTCATATACTGCCGGCAACGAAACCAGCAATCCCCCGCTGGTCTGTGCATCACAAAGGATCAGTTTCATGGTTTCGGACACATTATCGTTCCATTCGGTTATAGCCGATATATATTCCAGGTTATTGAGCGTGCCGCCGGGTACCGCACCTGCTGTTGCCAGCTCAAATGTTCCTTCGATAACAGGCACTTTTCCCGATTCGATATGCACTTTTACCCCGGAAGCTTCAACCATCTCCCTGAGGTGCCCGAGCATGCCAAATCCGGTTATATCGGTGCAGGCGCTGACAGGGTGCATTCCCATTACACGGGCTGCCCCGGCATTAAGCGAACTCATTACATCCACGGCTGCCCGTGAGATCTCCTCATTTGCCATTCGACGCTTTACAGCTGTTGATATGATGCCTGTGCCCAGAGGTTTGGTCAGGATTAGCACGTCACCCGGCTTTGCCCCGGCATTGGTTATGAATTTTTCCGGATGTACTGTACCGGTTATCACCATCCCGAACTTGGGCTCGGTATCTTCAACCGTATGTCCGCCCAGCACACTGACACCCGCTTCCCGGCATTTATCACCTGCACCTCTCAGGATATCCCTGAGCACCTGTTCGGGCAGCCTGTTGCTCGGGAAGGCCACTATGTTCAGTCCGAAAAGCGGCATTGCACCCATGGCGTAGATATCGCTCAGCGCATTGGCAGCAGCTATAGCGCCGAAATCTGAGGGATCGTCAACCACCGGGGTGAAAAAATCGACCGACTGCACCAGGGCGGTTGTTTCATTAATACGGTACACCGCAGCATCATCGGATGTGCCGTAACCAAGAAGCACGTTTTTGTCAGTTATACCGGGCATATCTTTCAGAACTCTTTCAAGGTACTGCGGCCTGATCTTGCATGCACAACCCAGTCCCCGCGTAAACCGCGTGAGCCTCACATGCTCTCCTTTCCCGACGGCTGCCGTTGCATCATAACCGTTACTGTCAAGTCTTCTGACAGCTTCAATGATCATACCTGCAGCCCGTTCCATCTCCTCTTCGCTGTTAAACCTGCCTGTTGAGAACCTTATTGTACCCCTAGCATGATCATCCGGTACCCCCATTGCCCTGAGCACAGGGGATATCTCCGTATGTTCGCCGTGGCATGCCGCCCCGGCTGATGCCGCCAGGCCTGTGAGTTCATCCAGGAGCATCCCTGCCTCAATGCCTATGAAGCTTATGTTAAGAGTGTTGGGCAGCCGTTTATCCGGATGCCCGTTAAGACGGATTGCCTGTAGTTTACCGCTCAGAAGTGAATAAAGCCGGTCGCGCATTTTTTTCATATGAGCCACACTGGTATCAAAGTCCCTTACCGCAATTTCCGCTGCCTTTCCCAGGGCGACTATTTCGGGCACATTTTCGGTGCCGGCACGGCGGCCCGTTTCATGTCCGGCACCATGGATCAGGCTCTGCAGTTTCACCCCTCTTTTTACAAATAATGCCCCAATCCCTTTCGGGGAATAGAACTTGTGGCCTGCAAGGGAAAGCAGGGCAACGTCTGTTCTATTGACGTCAACGGGGATTTTTCCTGCACTTTGCGCTGCATCGGTATGGAACAGGATACCGTGTTTTCCTGCTATTTTGCCGATCTCTTCAACAGGCTGTACAGTGCCGGTCTCATTGTTGGCATGCATTACCGAGATCAGGATCGTTTCGGGTGTGATCGCCTTTTCGGCACCGGCAGGATCTACCATCCCGTATTTGTCCGCTTCCAGCCAGGTAACCCTGAATCCGATGGTTTCAAGGTACCGGCACACCTCTGTAACCGAGGGATGTTCAACAGCAGTGGTGATTATGTGGTTGCCCCGTGATCGGTAATTGAATGCGGCTCCCTTGATTGCATAATTGTTCGATTCGGTGCCCCCGCTCGTGAACACTATCTCATCAGGATAACAGTTGACAAGAGCTGCAACTTGCTGCCTGGCCATTTCAATAGCCTTTCTGGCATCTGCACCGAATGAATGGATGCTTGAGGGGTTACCGTACACATCATATAAAAAGGGGCGCATCGACTCAGCCACTTCAGGATGAACCGGTGTTGTGGCATTATAGTCGAGGTAGATATGTTTTTCCATATGCTTGTATTTACAGGCATCTATAACAGCCCTTTCTTCCCGCAATATTCAATGATCCTGCGGGCATTTGTCCCCGCATCTGCAGTATCTGTGTTTATGGTGAGTACTTTCTGCTTTTCCCTTTTTTTGAGGTCATAGCTGTATGCTTTGTCGTAATATTTAAGAATTATCCGGGCAGCCAGGCTGAAATCTTTATTTTCGATGGCCTTTACAGCTGCAGTTGCATGCTGTCCCCCAAGCTTCTTTTTGATCTTTTCTACCGATGCTGCAAGCAGGTTTTCCGGGAAGGAGGAATAATCCCTTACCAGTCTCCCGACCCTCAGTTCAACGGGCATATCGAGGCACACCACGGTGCAGTTTTGCATTGATTCCTTCAGATTGCCGGGGATGCTTACACAACCTATGCTCCGGCTTTCATCTTCTATCCACGTTACCCTTGACCAGTCCAGCCCAATCCATTTATCCGCCAGATCATTCTCGAACTGCTCATTGGTCGGCTGCGGGGGTTGTCCAAGTGAGCCGAAAGCTGAACCCTTGTGGCATGCAAGTTTTTCCAGGTCTACGACCTGTTGTCCCATTTGCCTGAGATGTTCCAGTATTTCGGTTTTGCCGGCACCTGTTTTTCCTGATAAGGCAATTATATTTGCGGGAGAATCCCACTGGTTCCGGATAAACTCCCTGTATGCTTTGTATCCGCCATTCAGGAGGCTGATATCAAATCCGGAAAAAGAGAGAAGCCACCCCATGGCTTCTGAGCGCATTCCACCTCTCCAGCAATGCATCAGCACTCTCTTTTGGGGTGCCGTCCTTAAGGCATTTGTAACATATATGGAGAGCTTTTTGCCAGCAAAATCCAATCCATAAAGAATAGCTTTATCCCTTCCCTTCTCCTTGTAAGTCTTCCCTACCAGGCTTCTTTCTGCGTTACTGAACAGGGGAAGGTTGACGGCACCCGGAACATGTCCCTGACCATACTCCTGCGGTGACCTGACATCCAGTACGGAAACGGACCTGCGCAGTTCCAGGAACTCATCTATGCCGATATAATTTGTCATCCGGCAAAGCGTTTAAATGAGATTTGAACAGTGCCGGTATTGCCGGCGAAAAGACCGATCAAAGATAGATAAAAATCAGGCATAAAGGTTATCGTACGACGCCTCCATCATCAGGAAGAATGCCTGTCCCTCGCTCGACCATGCCGGCCTTGCATAGGTTGTCGGACCGGGCACACCTGTAACATATCCCAGGTCGTCGACCTTTTGGTGTACTGCTTCTCTGATATTTAAAGCGGTATCCAGGTAATCATTTTCAAGCCATCCGGCCTTTATACCCTTGAACACGGAGTCGGCCACCCTCATTGCCAGACTTGTCTCAACAAAAGTGGAAGGGTCGTTTATATCATTGTGGAACAGGTAATCGTCCCTCATGTATCTCAGACAGCCTTCCAGGTGTTGCCGTACATAACCTTTGAGGATGTCACTCCCGGCTGACATTGAACCGGGCAGGTGGCTGATAAGTTTCGTCATACCGCTGATGGCATGTGCATTGGCCAGACCCCATAACCTGGGATGGCTTATTTCGCCGGTATCAGCATTCCAGCGGTATGCAAACAGCGATTCCTCCTTTATCCATAAGCGGTCGATAATTGCTTTTGCCTGCCGGTATGCCTCTTCGGGATAACCTGCGTAAGCTACGAAAGGGGGCGCCATGTATATGGAATCTGACCACAGCTCGGGACCATGATAGGAGTGATGTATGTAGCCCTCTTCGGTACGCGGGGCCCTTTCGAACAGGTACTCCAGCATCCTGTCCGCCGCCTCCTTCATGCTTTGGTCGCCGGTTATTTCTGCTGTCCTGAGCACGGCTTCGAGCGGTGTGGCTGAATCGTTTATTCCGTTTGCGGTGCTTATAACCGCCAGGCGGCCGTCGG
>SLOE01000086.1 GCA_007132715.1 Bacteroidales bacterium | reverse complement strand
CTGCCGGGCGGGTGGTCGTGCCTGCCGGACGGGTGGTCGTGCCTGCCGGGCGGGTGGTCGTGCCTGCCGGACGGGTGGTCGTGCCTGCCGGGCGGGTGGTCGTGCCTGCCGGACGGGTGGTTGTGCCTGCCGGGCGGGTGGTCGTGCCTGCCGGGCGGGTGGTCGTGCCTGCCGGGCGGGTGGTCGTGCCTGCCGGGCGGGTGGTTGTGCCTGCCGGACGGGTGGTCGTGCCTGCCGGGCGGGTGGTCGTGCCTGCCGGACGGGTGGTCGTACCTGCCGGACGGGTACCTGTTTCAGCGGGCCGTGTTGTTGTCCCCACTGCAGCCCTTCTGTCCGAACCGGTTTCTGTCTGACTTACACCGGTACCGTCGGTCCGCCGGCTACCCGGCGCGGCTGTGGTTTCGGTACGCCTTCCATAGGCACCGGTAACTCCTGAAGGTGTATACCCTCCAATCCCGCCACCTCTTCCGGCTCCTATATAAGTACCTGAGGCACGGCGGTGACCTGTATGATAGGCAACACCCCTTACAGGACTGGCATAGCCGTAATAACCGTAGTGACCCCAGTAGGTGTGAGGATACCATGCATAACGGCCATAGTAAGGATAATGCATCCCGTACCAGCCCCAATGGTAATTATGCCTCCACGGGCTGTAATGCCATGGTGAGTATCCGTAATAAAACGATGAATGCCACGGTGAATAGTGAAACGGTGAGTAAAACGGACTGTGCCAGCCCCAGGAAATCCCGAAGTGGTAACGGTTAAGACTGCGCCAGTAAAAATCGGTATGGAACGGATCGTAATACCCGCCGTAATAGTAATCGGAATGGAACCTTCTCATCCTGGTGGACCAGTAGTACTGATTCGGATCATATATATTATAGATGTTTGAAACATGCCCATCAGCGTAATATTGCTGCGCATGATGAACCTGTTCGTATGCAAAGGTATCCCTGCCCACAACATAAAAATCCTCAAAATATATCGTGTCATTGGGAGTAACGCCATATTCCTCCCAGGCATACCTTACATCCTGCTGTGCTGCAGCATTCACCACCCGGGTATCCCTTTCCGGGACAACTTCCCTGGTCACTTCGGTAACTGTTGCTACCGGCTCGTCACCGGGCGTATAATAAAGATCATCATACCCGGTCGAGAGATGGGTCCCGGATGAACAGGCTCCTGCTGTAAGAGCCACAACCATCAATATCTTAACATTTGCTTTCATGACAGACCTCCCGATTCTTTTATTTAATGAAATTCTTTATTCAATCTTTATTTAATGTCTCACTGGATTAACAACAAAATCTATACCAATTGCCTGTAAATATATATATTTTATCAGGGCAAAGCTGATAAAGCAATCAATGCCGCTGACAGCACTGATAATCGGATAAACCTTCTGCGGTGACGGTCAGGATCTTCCGGCAAGGTTCTTGACACGCCAATTGCAGGCGGATCAGGCATGTAGTACTGATAATTGTATATTTTAAACTCCTCTCCGAGCTGTTTATAATCTTCGATTAACTGTTCGATTGACCCAAACGGATAAACCGGAATAAAAAAGCTGAAATAGGGTATGCCAAAGTAAAAACCTATGGCGGAGATAAATTCAGGGTCCTTTCTGTATAACTGGTCATAAACTATGGTATCACTGCCCACAACAAAGTAATCATCAAACCATATTGTATCATTTGGGCTTAAATTATACTCCTGGTATGCATATTTGTAGTTCGGATGATAAAACTCCTCATAGAAAACCGTATCTCTTCCCACGACAAAATACTCCTCAAACCATACCGTATCAAACGGTGTCACATTGTATTCATGAAAGGCGTAGCGTTCGCCTCTGACCGGAATAAACACATCTTTTCTCCCGTCAACCCGGAAGTTTTCATTATTCACTGTTCCTGCAGCAGGATCCGGACCACAGTCAGTCCCGGTAAGGTTGCCATCATCGCCGGCGGAAATTGAAGTTCCGGCCGAACAGGCACCTGCAACAAGAGCTACAGCAAGAATAATGTTTACAGCACTTTTGCCGTTGAACCAAAAATTTGCTTTCATGACCCTTTTGCCGGTTTAATGTGCAGAAAAATATTTAAATTGCGTCGTTTTCAATTAAAGTATTTTTAACAAATTCCATACCAAATATCAATCATGGCTAAAGTTTTATCCAGCAGAAAAGAAGATTACGCTCAATGGTACAATGACCTGGTTATCAAGGCAGGACTGGCAGAAAATTCTGCGGTAAGGGGCTGTATGGTTATTAAACCCTACGGATATGCCATTTGGGAGAAAATGCAATCGGTTCTGGATAGGATGTTCAAGGATACCGGGCATTCCAATGCCTATTTCCCGCTGTTTATTCCCAAATCATTTTTAAGCAGGGAAGCTGATCATGTTGAAGGTTTTGCCAAGGAATGCGCAGTCGTAACACATTACAGGCTGAAAAACTCTCCTTCGGGAAAGGGCATTGAAGTTGATGAAACAGCCAGGCTGGAGGAAGAGCTTATAATAAGGCCAACCTCTGAGACCATTATCTGGAACACCTACAAAAACTGGATCCAGTCATACAGGGACCTGCCCCTGCTGATTAACCAGTGGGCAAACGTCGTCAGGTGGGAAATGCGTACCAGGCTCTTTCTGCGAACTACCGAGTTCCTCTGGCAGGAAGGTCATACCGCTCATGCCACAAAGGATGAGGCAATGGAAGAGACCATGAAGATCCTGGATATCTATGCAAAATTTGCAAAAAACTGGATGGCAATGCCGGTTATCCAGGGGACTAAAACAGAAAACGAGAGGTTTGCAGGGGCGGTTGAAACATATTCTATAGAAGCTCTTATGCAGGACGGCAAGGCCCTTCAGTCGGGTACCTCCCATTTCCTGGGGCAGAACTTTGCGAAGGCATTTGATGTGACATTCCTTAACCGTGAAGGTAAGCTGGAATATGTATGGGCAACCTCATGGGGTGTATCCACAAGGCTTATGGGAGCGCTCATTATGGCCCATTCGGATGACAAGGGACTTATCCTTCCTCCCAGGCTGGCACCCATTCAGGTCGCTATTGTGCCTATATACAAGAAAGCCGGAGAGCTGGAGATGATCAGCGCCAAAGTGGAGGAGATAACCAGAAAGCTTACTGCAAACGGAATAACAGTGAAGTACGATGACCGTGATACCCACAAGCCGGGATGGAAATTTGCAGAGTATGAACTGAAGGGAGTTCCGGTGAGACTTGCAATCGGTCCCCGTGACCTGGAAAAAGGAACCATAGAGCTGGCAAGAAGGGACACACTCGAAAAGAACGTGTACCCTGTGGAGGGAATAGAGAACAGGATTAAGGAACTGCTGGATGAGATCCAGGAGACCATATACAGAAAGGCTCTTGATTTCAGGGAGGCCAATACATTCAGGGCTGACTCCTACAATGAGTTCAAAGAGAAAGTGGAAACCAAAGGCGGTTTCATCCTGGCCCACTGGGACGGAACAAGCGAGACAGAGCAAAAGATCAGCAACGAAACCAGGGCGACGATTCGCTGCATACCCCTCGAATCTGAAAAGGAAGAGGGCAAATGCATGGTTACCGGCAAACCTTCGTCACAAAGGGTGATCTTTGCCAAAGCATACTGACCGTGATGTTTCCGGCATTTCAGAAACACTTTTTTGGGGAACGGTTACCGTCCCCCTGCAAGCCCCGGTAGTGCTCCGGCCAAATCCGGTAGCATGACTGTTAGCTTACCTTGCCGAGAATCTGTATACAGCAGTGTGCTTGTACTCTTCGCCAGGACGGAGTATCGTATTCGGAAATGAAGGCTGATTTGGAGAATCGGGAAAATGCTGGGTTTCCAGGCACAATCCCCAATATTTGCCATATACCACCCCTTCCCTGCCGGTGATGGTACCGTCAAGGAAATTTCCGGTATAAAGCTGCACGCCGGGCTGCGTTGTAAGCACCTCCATCTGACGCCCGCTTGCCGGATCATAAAGTACAGCCGCCTTACCGGGCTCTCCCTCATCACCGTCAAGGACGTAATTGTGATCATATCCCCCTGGCACTCCGGCAATATCGCGTCCTACCGGCTTCATATCCCTGAAGTCCATAGGACCACCGTCAACCGGAAGCAGCTTTCCTGTGGGGATAAGCTCGTCGTTGACCCCGGTAAACCGGACGGCATTTATCTGCAGCTCATGATCAAGAACGGGGCCGGTACCACCGTTCAGGTTGAAATAGCCGTGATGGGCTAGGTTGACAGGCGTGGCCTTGTCTGTTTCTGCCATGAACTCAAACCTCAGCTCATTGTTGTCATTCAGCTCGCAAATCACGCTCACCTGCAGGTTGCCGGGATATCCCTCCTCACCGTCAGGACTAAGATAGGTAAGAAGAAGCCTTGAGGCTCCCTCCTCCGAAGTCAGGATCTCAAAGTCCCATACCCTTTTGTCAAATCCCCCGATCCCGCCGTGAAGGTGGTTATTACCATCATTGGCAGCAAGCCGGTATTCATTTCCGTCAAGCTCAAACCGTGCACCGGCGATCCTGTTGGCATACCTGCCCACAACAGCACCGAAATAGGGGTGTTCACCCAGGTATTCATCGAGGCTTTCGAAGCCGAGAACAATATCAGAAAGCTCACCCTCCCTGTCGGGCACCTCGAGCGATGTTACAATAGCGCCATAGTTGGTAATTTCGGCAACCATGCCGTTACTGTTCTCAAGCCTGAATATATGGACCTCTCTTCCATCAGGCATTTGCCCGAAAATTCTTTTTTCAATCTTCATTACCTCCTCATTTTTTGGGCTGCCCGCCTGTCCGCATCCGCCAGAAAGCAGCAGAGTTATAAGGGTCATAAATCCCCAGGCCGTTATGCAGCATCTGTTAATACTGGTTTTATTCATCTTTTTTGAGTTTACATTTATGCCTTGCCTTTTTATTATCCTTACGGGGAAAAGCAAGGCATGGCATGGCAATATATATAATTTATAGTTTCTTTGCATAAAAAGTCCGGTTAATTTTAAGTCCCCCTCTATCCGTAACTTTTATGGAATTCTCGATCGTATCAGGATTTGTTCCTACCAGTGATCAGCCCGAAGCAATAAGGCAGCTTACCGAAGGGATCATGAACGGCACCCGCTGCCAGACCCTGCTGGGTGTTACCGGTTCGGGCAAAACCTTCACAGTTGCCAACATGATCGAAAAGTTGCAGCGCCCCACACTGGTTCTCAGCCACAACAAGACCCTGGCGGCACAGCTGTATGCCGAATTCAGGGAGTTCTTCCCAAATAATGCAGTCGAATATTTCGTCTCCTACTACGACTATTACCAGCCGGAGGCTTACATTCCGGTGACAGACACCTACATAGAGAAAGACCTGTCTATCAATGATGAGATCGAAAAGTTGAGACTCAGCACCACATCGTCACTGCTTTCGGGAAGACGCGATGTGATAGTTGTATCTTCGGTATCGTGCCTGTACGGTATTGGTAATCCTGATGATTTTCACAGTAACACCATCAGGCTTGAAAAAGGGCAGGTAATAAACCGAAACCAGTTGCTGCGCAGACTGGTGGACAGTCTCTATTCGAGAACCGTAATTGATTTCAACCACGGTAAATTCAGGGTAAAGGGCGACACGGTTGATGTCTTTCCGGCCTATGCCGACTTTGCATACCGGATCATATTCTGGGGAGATGAAATAGAGGAGATCAGCATCCTTGATCCACTCACAGGATCGGCTGGTGAACAGAAAGAGAGTGTAGTTGTTTACCCCGCGAATATATTCGTTACGACACGCGAAAGGATGCAGCAGGCAATCAGGAACATCCAGGATGATATGGTAGAGCAGGTCATATTTTTCGAGGACCAGGGAAGGAAGCTCGAGGCGGAAAGATTGAAACAGAAGGTTGAGTATGATATAGAAATGATAAAGGAACTGGGGTACTGTTCCGGTATCGAGAACTATTCAAGGTATTTTGACGGCAGAGCGGCCGGTACCAGGCCCTTCTGCCTGCTTGATTATTTTCCGGAAGACTTCATCACTGTAGTGGACGAAAGTCACGTTACACTGCCACAGATACGGGCAATGCACGGCGGGGATTATTCCAGAAAGAAAAACCTTGTCGATTTCGGTTTCCGGTTGCCGGCAGCAATAGATAACAGGCCACTTAAATTCGAGGAGTTCGAGCAGGTAACCGGCCAGATAATTTTTGTCAGCGCTACCCCCGGGGACTATGAACTGGAGAAGAGCGAAGGTGTGATTGTTGAACAGGTGATCAGGCCGACCGGACTTCCGGAACCGGCAATTGAGGTGCATCCCAGCCCTGATCAGATCGACCACCTGATGGGAGAGATTAACAGCAGGGCAGCTAAAAACGAAAGGGTACTGGTAACAACACTTACCAAGCGGATGGCCGAGGAACTTACCAGGTACCTGTCCGGCATGAACATAAGCTGCAGGTATATCCACTCAGATATCGATACGCTTGAAAGGGTTGAGATAATGGAAGGTCTGCGTGAAGGGGACTTTGACGTGCTGATAGGGGTAAACCTTCTCAGGGAGGGCCTCGACCTCCCCGAAGTATCGCTGGTGGCTATTTTGGACGCGGACAAGGAAGGTTTTCTCAGGTCAGCCAGATCGCTCACGCAGACGGCCGGAAGAGCTGCAAGGAACATCAACGGGAAAGTGATCATGTATGCAGATACCATGACCCGGTCGATGCAACAGAGCATTGATGAGACCTCAAGGCGGAGGGAAAAGCAGCTTGCATACAACAGGGATAATAATATTACCCCCGCACAGATTGTAAAATCAAGCAGAACATCGCTGAAGAAGGTAAGGAAGTATACCGACCCCGAAAAAATTGATATTGCAGCCGACCCGGTAGTCCGCTACATGAACTCAGAAGAACTTCAGAAAGCAATTGCAAGGACCCGCAGTGCCATGGAAAAAGCCGCCGCAGAGCTTGACTTCCTGACTGCTGCAAGATACAGGGATGAAGTGTCTGAGCTTGAGAAACTGATCGCAAGTAAAAAATCCTGATAATCAGCGACCCCCAACTCATTTTCATTCAAAAGTTTTTTATATAAAAATTAATTTGTAGTTTAGTAGGGAAATCGCCCTGCTTTGCAATCACGGGCGACGGTGGTGGATTATATACATATTTGTATGGAAAAACTAATCATCCAGGGCGAAAAGAAGACGCCATATATAAGCCTTGATCCGGGCAGCAGGCAGTTGAAATTTGAGGGCCGGTCAATTCCCGAGGACACAATCAGCTTCTATGAGCCCATACTCAAATGGATTGAACAGTATGTTGAAGAAGCACGGGAAGGCACAACCGACCTGCATGTGAACCTTGAGTATTTCAATACCAGTACATCCAGGTACCTGTTCGGGATTTTCAAGAAGCTTGAGGCATATCATAACAAGGGTAACCCGGTGCTGATACACTGGTATTATGAAAAGGATGATTTTGAAATGCTTGAATCCGGCGAGGATTACGCGTCAATCCTGAAAATACCCTTCAAAATGGTGCCAGTAGAGGTTGAAGGAGACAACCCTGGCCGATTATAACCAGACAGCAAAACATTTTTACCCGGTCAGAATTCACGGGTGAACCTCCCTCCTTTTGCACTGTCAACTGTGACCCTGTAATCGCGACCGCCTTCCACGATCCATTTTACGGTTACCAGTCCCATTCCGGGTATATTCGCGATCTCCATCCGCGCAGGATTCACCTTTTGTTCTTCTGCAATATTCAGGTCCCTGTTATGCACTTTCATTCCTGCCAGTACCTCCCCACCTTCAAGGGTTATATAGTCAGGCCTCTCAATATTGTTTTCAACATCAATACCACTGTGGGTGGGAATAAGGCGCGAATTTGAAATAACTGTGATCACCTCGCTAAGACCGGCACCCAGATCATTTACAGTGAATTCATGTATGTCGAGCTGTGGGGTATGGTATGCATGATGCAGGGTAAATGCCATATTTCTGTGAGCATCCTGCTCAAACATGAACCCGGGATGAATTCTCCCGAAGTTCTTCTTGAACCCTCCTATCTCAATTTCTCCGAACTGGGGATGGTCATATTTTTCCCATGGAACGAATGCATCTTCAAACAGCAGGTACCTGTCAAAATCGAATTGTGCCCGCTGACTGTCATCCCGTGTCTCATACTGCTCATAAAAATAGAGATAACTGGTCATCAGCTCATTGGTAAATGTATATATGCCTCTGTTGAAATGGAACCAGTCAATCTGACCACCATATACGGTATACAGATCCCTGTAGAGAACCAGGTACCTGTACCCGGGAAGCAATCTGTCCCCCAGCTCGCCAATGGCATCATAAACCCTCCTGTCGACCGGCCTCATCAGCCGTTCATCTTCGGCAGCCCCCGGTCCGCGCAGTATCATCCCGCCCGTATTATGATAGGACTGTGCTCCCGCTATGTTCGGCCTGGAGAGTATGAAATCCCTTACAGCCTTGTTTTCAGGCAAGGCAAACGGGTAATGATAGGCACCCCTCTGCACATAGTCAGGCTGCCAGTTCCATCCCCAGTCCCTGTTGGGATCATAGTAACCGATCCTGTCCTCATTGATGCGTCCGTCGCCGTCCCTGTCAATTCCTTCCCAGCCCAGAAGCTCAAATTCACCTCTCTCCCCGGGCCGGACACGCACCAGCCTCCTTGGATCGTCAGGATCTTCACGGTATTCGCCAAACTCGCACCTCCTTCGCATCTGGGTTATATGCCCGTCATTGTTCAGGTCGTCAAACCCGTCCTCGGCAGCCTCGCCGTCGCCGTCGTCGTCAAGGGGTATGGTGCCGGAGCGGGGACTGTTGACGGTATTCGGTTCATGCATATAATTATGCCTTCCGTCGGGATTAATGGTGGGAGCAATGTAAAAGACCTTGTCATCCATAAGCCCGGTAATGAACCTGTTCTGCCCGTAATTCTCAGCAAGATACCATGCTGTGTAAAGTGCTATTTCGCTGCACTGGATCTCATTTGCGTGAATATTGCCGTCGATCCAGAACCCGGGTTTGTCGCCGTGATACCTGTTTTTGTGATTGGTGACAGTAAGCACCCATATATCACGGCCTTCAAATGACTTACCGATCGATTCAAGTTTGACAAGCGATGGATGGGCCCTTTCAAGTTCACGGTATATCCCGAGCAGCCCCTCATTTGTATAATATCGGTTCCACGCCACCTGCACTTCTGGGTTGACGGGGGTTCCTGAAGCCTTGAAGAAATGCTCAGTCACCTCTTCCTGCCCGTTACATGTAATGGCGATCAGGATGGCTGAAAGAATTGTGGTAATACCTTTTTTCAATGTGATTTGCATAATTCAGCAGGTTAAAATTTTTATCAGTAAATCGTTAAGGGCTGACAGGAATGATGGTCACCGGTTGTCTGGTCTACAGCCTGATAATGACCTCGTCAAACCCTGTATTCTCAGCTCCCGCCCTGAGTTTTACGCTGCCACGGCCCTTTATCAGCCAGCTGCGGGTTTCTGTTTTCCCTCCCTGTACAGCGTCCAGCACCTCTATACGGTTTCCGCTCAGCGTTTCCTGGCCCTCATCTGTCTCCAGCCTTACCACTGTCTTCTGAACCCACCTGACCCTTTCACCAAGTTCTGATACAGTAGGCAGTATACCTGAGTTGACAATATCGGCAGTAATTCGGTACACACCCCTCCCCAGTACTTCGGTTTCAACATTCCTGATCCTGATTTCAGGTCGCATTTCAGCAAGCGCCAATATGAACCTGTAATGGCTTGTGGCAATATCTGCAGTCATTTCAAAGGGGGGATTCTTCATTGCAAAAGGTCTGATACCTCCAACCTCAATTTCCTTTCCGGGGAACATGGGGTGAACAGCACTCTCCCAGGGTATAAAGACGTCATCAATCCCCTGTTCATCGGCCCATTTAAGGAAGTGTAGAGCGGGACAGTCATCCCGTTCACTTCTGCTCCTTCTCCCTCCGTTGCCCGGCTGTTCGCGGGGAAAGCTCCAGCCGGGTGTACTGAAGCTGTGCCTGCCGTAATGAAAGTACGCCCACTGGAAAAAATCGCCGTCACTGCCGGCTGCCGCAGGGCCTGAGATATCGCCCGTGATCTCATTATATTTCCGGCTCACCATCTGGTTTACCCTGGCATCTCCCTCAAGTATTCCGGTAATGATGCGGCCTGATGCCTCACGCTCATTGTAGCTGAGTGGCTCAGTAAGATTGTTTGCAGATCCGAAAGAGACCACAGCATATACGTTCTTCGCATCAAACAGGAATGACGCAATAGCCCGGCTCTCCTCTTCAGACACTGCATGTTCACCTGCGCCGCTGGTAAAATTGGGGAATTTGAAGGAGAAATTCCTGTTGAAATTCACACCTGCCTCGGTCCATCTATCATCTTTCAGCAGGTCTACACCTTCGGGATATACACTATATCTTCCTGTCTCTCCAATTCCCTTGTCTGCCTTCACCATAACCCGGTCGTCATCCGGATGAGGTATCCAATCACCATTCCGGTCCCTTACCCTCATCAGGGTTATCATGCCGTCATTGTTGAGATCGGTGTAGGGATGATCTATCGCATTCCCGTAACGGTCAGTGTAAGAGGAATTGGCATTCCCCTTGCGCTCATATTTGAGGGGTAAGAAATATTGTTCCCCGGCATCAGGTGTCATATCGGGAAACACATAGAAAGTTACAGAATCAAGCAAACTACCGGTTTTCCCGCTAACGGTCTCCTTAAGCAGCATCCCGGCAAACCTGAGTGCCAGCTCAGTACCAAGCAGATGGTCTCCTTCAGTACCCCCTGCCACGGCAATGGCAGGGCGGTCAGACAGGTTATCCGTCCCTATGGACAGGACCCATATATCTTTTCCCCCTGCCGTTTGTGTAAGTGACTGTAACGAGACATACTGCGGATAATCAGCCTCCAGGCTTTTCAGACGGGCGGCAAGCCGGTCATGGTCAGGGTAGTCATCCCTGCCGTAAAGCGACAACGGAATGGCAAGGATCAGGATAAACGCCATTAACGGTAATAAGAAGCTCTTCATACTTTGAACATGGATTTATTAAAACAGGTTTGACTGCAGCGATAGTGGTAAAGAAAGTTTTACGTTCACTTCCCCGGAAGGAAAAACAAAAAAGGCGGAATAAATTCCGCCCTAAATGTAACTCTTTTTTATTAAAATCATCCAAGATAGCTTTTCAGCAGCTTGCTTCTTGAGGTATGGCGCAGCCTTCTGATGGCCTTCTCCTTGATCTGCCTGACCCTCTCACGGGTAAGCCCGAATCTTTCTCCTATCTCTTCAAGTGTCATATCCTGAACACCGATACCGAAGAAATACCTTACGATATCCCTTTCCCTTTCGGTAAGTGTGGCAAGCGAACGTTCTATCTCCTTGCCAAGTGATTCATTCAGCAATGCCCTGTCGGCATTCGGCGAATCATTGTTTATCAGCACGTCGAGAAGGGAGTTCTCCTCTCCGTCGGCAAAGGGTGCGTCAACCGACAGGTGCCTGCCCGACACCCTGAGGGTATCGCTGACCTTCTCCTTTGGCAGCTCGAGAATTTCTGCAAGCTCTTCCGGTGACGGTGTGCGTTCAAACTCCTGCTCGAATTTTGAAAATGCCTTATTTATCTTGTTAAGGGAGCCCACCTGGTTGAGGGGAAGACGGACAATACGTGACTGCTCGGCAAGCGCCTGCAGAATTGATTGCCTTATCCACCAGACAGCATAAGAGATGAACTTGAACCCTCGGGTCTCATCAAACTTCTCGGCAGCCTTTATCAACCCAAGATTTCCTTCATTTATCAGATCGGGGAGACTAAGCCCCTGGTTCTGATACTGTTTTGCAACGGAAACCACAAAGCGCAGGTTTGCCCTTGTAAGCTTTTCCAGGGCTTCCTTGTCGCCTTGTCTTATCCTCTGGGCAAGATCAACTTCCTCTTCAATAGTGATAAGCTCTTCCCTGCCAATCTCCTGAAGGTACTTATCTAGCGAAGCACTCTCCCTGTTGGTAATTGATTTTGTGATCTTTAGCTGTCTCATTCTCTCCTTATAAAAATAATAGCAAATTTAAGGCAATTAATAATTAATTTCAACCTATCCAGGGAAACCTATTTGAATAAACGTTAAAAAAGACCTGCTATTGCAGGTCTTGGATGTTCCTTTACCGGTATTTCATACAGCCGTCAAGGTTAAAGACCCAATGCATAATAGGCAACAGTACCATCAGGATAAACACCTTCCACGAGAACGCCTCCCTCATGCCCATCCAGCATTTCTTTTAAATCGGACGGTGAATTCACGGGCCTGTTGTTGATGGAGGTTATTATAAAGCCTTCCCTAATCCGGGCTGACATGAATTTACCCGGCCTCAGGTCTGTTATCTGTGCACCACCCTGTATGTTGAGCTCCCTTCTGAGCTCTTCGGGCACCTGCCTGAACCTGGCTCCGAGAAAAGTCTCCTGCGGCCTCACTATCTCCGTCCGGCCCTCAAGATTACGTAAAGTGGCCGTAATTTGTTGCGTTCTGTTGTTACGGTTTATTAAAATATTTACCCTGTCATTGGGCCGGTAGCGTGCTATCTGCTCCTGCAGCTCGGCGGGACTGTTCACAGTCACATTGTTAACTCTCAGTATCACATCGCCTTCCCTGATACCGGCCTCTTTGGCCGCGCCCTCCTCAAAGATCCCGGTAACATAAACTCCGTTAAGTGTCTCAATATTGTTTTCCCTAGCAATCTCGGCAGACAGCTCTTCTATCTGTACACCAAGTACTGCCCTCTGGACTTCACCAAACTCAATGATATCTTCGACAACCTTTTTAACAATGCTGACCGGTACGGCAAACGAGTTACCTGCATATGCACCTGTCGGCGACATAATAAGGGTGGGTATGCCTACCAGTTCTCCCCTCAGGTTCACCAGTGCTCCACCGCTGTTACCCCTGTTAACGGCTGCATCTGTCTGTATGAATGATTCGATCGGCATGTCGCGGTCACTGAAGATCCCAACCGTACGGCCCCGGGCACTAACTATTCCAGCTGTTACAGTTGATGTAAGGTTCATAGGATTGCCCACTGCAAGGACCCATTGACCCAGGCGGAGCTGATCGGAATCGCCGAACTCAATGTAATGCAGCCCCTCTGCTTCTATTTTTAGCAGAGCTATATCCGAATTGGGATCGGAGCCCTTTATTGACGCAGTAAAGCTGCGCCGGTCATTTAATACTACCTCAACTTCGGTTGCATCCTCAATAACATGATAATTGGTCACAATATAGCCGTCTTCGGATATAATAACACCTGACCCGAACCCGGTTACCGGCTGCGGCTCCCGTTCCTGTCGGGGTCCGAAGAACCATTCATGAAGAGGATCCTGCCGGCGCTGGAACTGTGGTTGCCTCCTGTATGAGGTCACTTTTACGTGAACAACACCGTGGACGGTCTTCTCGGCGGCATGGGTAAAGTCAAACTTGTCAGCCTCAAAATCATCGGGGAGGTTTGTGAACCATGTGGGCCGGTCTTCCCTGAAAGTGACTACTTCGGTTACGGGCCCGGCAATCCTTGTATACGCATATACTGCGACAAGTGCCGATATCACTGCAATAACGATGTTTATAATAATGCTTTTGATCTTCATAACTCAAGTATTTTTTTTGCAATTAAAAATTAAAACAATCAGCTGATTAATAAACTCTCTTTATCCTTTTTTGTTTTAAAATCAGCCCGCCACAATCAGTATATATTGCCTGTGGCATTTTTTAAGGTAAATTTGTATCATATCTTAAGCAAAAATAGTGCCTGATACCGGCAACATGCCAACTCGTCGGGTTAAAAAAATTTAAAATCGCTGACAAACCGGAAGTCATGGAGCTCAAATTCAGCAAATATCACGGCAACGGAAATGATTTCATTGTTATTGACAACCGTTCGGGCAGATTTCCTGCAGAGAATGGGGGATTGATCAGGAGCCTGTGTAACAGGCATTTCGGAATTGGAGGAGACGGACTTATGTTGCTGGAAGTCCGCGAGGGTTATGATTTTCACATGCGGTACTTCAATTCAGACGGCAGGGAAGCAACAATGTGCGGAAACGGGGGGCGCTGCCTTGTGCATTTTGCAAACAGGCTTGGCCTGACGGGACAGGATGCACATTTTTCAGGAATTGACGGCCCCCACCATGCAAGGATCGGTGAAAAAGAGCTCATACACCTGAGGATGCAGGATGTTTCCGGAATTGATAAGGACGGCAATGCATTTGTTCTGAATACAGGTTCGCCGCATTATGTATGTTTTGTGACCGATCCGGATAAATACGATGTGGTTGCTGAGGGCAGAAAGATACGGTACAACGGAAATTTTGGCGAAAGGGGAATCAATGTAAATTTTGTCGGGCACGATGACAAAGCAATCCGGGTCAGGACCTATGAAAGAGGTGTTGAGAATGAGACACTCTCCTGCGGGACCGGATCGGTTGCAGCTGCTATCTGTTCCAGGATTGACAGTGACCTGCCTGCCCATACAGTGGAAGTCCGCACCCCCGGGGGTTCTCTTGAAGTCAGCTTCAGAAGGAAAGACCAGTCCCACTATACGGATATCTGGCTTACCGGTCCCGCAAAACATGTTTTCGACGGTATGACCGATTCCGGGAGTCTCAGGGCATGGTGAATCCCCGGGCAGGTTTCAAGTTTTAAAGGCCACCAGCCTTATTACGCTGGCCGGTCCCCTGTGGCAAACCCCCTCATCCAGGTCAACCTCCTGCTTGTATAATGTCTCTATCTCAAGATCCCTGAAGTCCTCCTTCAGCTCGACGATGTCATACAGCATCGATTTTTCAGCCGGTCCCCCGCTGTCATACTTATGCTGTCCTCTGGAGAAGGCCTCCAGTATGAAGAACCCGCCTTTCTTAAGCGAGTTTATAAGCTTCTTATGGATGTATGATCTGTTCCCGGGCATGAAATGAACATGTATAAGTGCTATTGCATCATACATCTCTTCACCAAGCTCATGAAACTCAATATCTGCTACAAGGTACTCAATGCTCACACCCTCCCTCCTAGCAAGTTCAAGAGCCTTCTTCCTTGCATTCAGGCTGAAATCAAATGCATTAACTTCCCAGCCCTTATTGGCTGCATAAACGGCATTACGGCCCTCACCCTCAGCCGGCAGCAGTATTCTGCCGGGCTCCACCCCATCAATGAAGGTCTTGAAAAAGACATTGGGTTTGTCTCCGTAAACATAATCCCTGTTTTTGTACCTCTCCTCCCAGAATTCTCTCATTGCGTGTGAAAATATATATTATTCATTACGGACAGCCGCCGATTTCAAATCACCTGGCGGGAGCCCTGTTACCGATCATCACGAAAGCACCCCAATAGAACGGTGAGCTGTAATTCTCCATTACTGATAGCTGGGCTTCCCTGAAGGCAATGCTTTTATCACCTTTTTCAAGCCATTTCCTGTAAAACTCCGACATCAGCATCTGGGTTATCTCGTCGCTCACCTGCCAGAGACTTAATATGACAGTCCCCGATCCTGCTACCTGGAACGCCCGCTGAAGTCCGTAAACACCCTCACCGTTGATCACCTCCCCCAGCCCGGTTTCACATGCACTCAGAACAACCAGCCGGGTCGAAGAGAGGTCAAGCAGCATCGCCTCATAAGCATTCAATATCCCGTCATCACCATCTGCAATATTAACGGTACCTATCTGCTGTATAGTATTGTCAGCTCCTGCAAGCATCAGTCCGCTCCGCAACAGGGGATTCTCAACAGCCTTTTCCGGTTCAATCCCAAGTACCGTTTCACCGGATCCTGCATCAATATCATCAAGGAAAAATCCGTGAGTAGCCACATGCAGAATATCGGGGCTCCGGACCCTCCTGATGTTTGTTTCGGTTGCCATGTCGTTAAGGTAAACCGAGGTATTCCATCCCGCGGAAGTAAAAAGCCTGTCAATGATCTCAACCTCCTCACGTGTCCCCGGCAATTCGGGCAGAGGCATAGTGGTTACAAGGTCCCAGTCCACTCCAAGCGAATAATTGGGATCACCGACAAGTACGGCATATCCCTCTCCCCTGAAAGCATCCGGATCCTGACGTGGCTGTTCCGCAATTATCCTTGTGTTCGGCACATAGAACATCCTCATTTTTCCTATCAGGTAACTTCCATCTTCATCTTTAAGGGTCAGCAGGTTGATCTGGTTGAAAACACCGTCGAGCGATATGTATAAATCAGAATAGCCTTCGGTGACCGATGACAGCTCTCCCCAGTATATTTTCCCAAGATCGTCATCTTCAAGTGCCCGTTCCATTATCCTTCTGTATTCGGCAGCATATACTGTTTCCATCTCATTGCCGTTCCTGAATACAGTAACTGAGGGCTGATCCATATCGCGGTCAACCACCAGCGATGCGTAATATACAAGAGTATCGGGCCTGAGGTAATTATATCTCCTGAAACGGATGATCTCCATGGCAGCCTCATTGTCATACAACGCATCTGCTATGTCCCTGTATGAAACCCTGCGGGTCGAGTACCCCTCCTCAAACGCATCGGACATTCTTGACAGCTCCCGCTCCATCCTGTTTGCCTCATTCTCAAGTGAATCCATGTTTATGTTATCCTCTGCCAGATCTTCCCTTGGCAAAGTATACAGGTACGCAAGGTACTCCCTGATATCCAGCCATTCCCTGAATCTGCCCACCAGTTCACTGTCGCCGCTGCTGAGGATCTGGTTCCTCACCCTTGTGGTGGCGTTCAGCAAAAGAGCCTTGACAGCAATATGGTAATCATACATGTCGCCGGATATACCGTCAATGTGATCTTCCGCATCAACTGAAAATGAATTGAACCTGATAAAACGCGGTTGTATCCTTGCCCAGAATCTGGCCTTCTCCGTATCGCTCATGGCGGGGAAATGTCTGTCTATCTGGTGCAGGTGACGATCAAGCACCCTCGTATACCACTCATATGCATCCTGATAATCTCCTTCCTGCCACCTCAGCACGGCCATTCGCTCAATAGTGCTGATATGATTTGGATGATGATCATCCAGTGATTCCTTTTCAATTTCCAGCGCTTCTTCAAGCAGAGGCAATGCTGCTCCGGTATTCCCGGTCATGAGATAGAAACCAGCAAGCTCCGAGGCGGTGGCAGCATAATGTGGATTATCCCTGCCCAGTCTCCGCCTGTATATATCCAGTGCATTGACCAGATTCTCCTCAACCTTGTCCATTTCTCCCGTAACCATGTAAAGTGATGCAATGTTCCTCAGCATAACTGCATAGTCGGGGTGTCCGGCTCCCAGGCGTCTGCGCTTTGCAGCCAGAGCCTCAAGATAAATTTTTTCCGCCTCATCATACTCCTCCAGAAGCTGGTACAATAATGCCAGGTTAACCTTCATTCTCAAAAAATTTGCCGATCTTTCACCGAGCTGGCCGGAAGCCACCTCCACCGCCCTTGTAAGCAATTCTTCAGCTTCATTATACCGCCCTGTAACCTGGTAAAAAATCGCCTGGTTATTCAGTGCAATTGCGTAGGGCACAGAGTTCCCTCCCTGGTACCTGTATATGTTCTCAACTGCTTTCTCATAATATTCCTGGGCCTCGGCATATCTTCCCATATCCTTGTAAAGCACTGCAAGATTGTTGTAGGATGCTCCAAGCGTGCTCTCATCGGCAACAGTGCGGGCCCGCATCTCCATGGCTTCAACAGTGAGGTCTCCGGCGCTGCCGTACCTGCCGGTTGCATGGTGCAGCAATCCAAGGTTACTTATGACACTTGCAGCCTCCTTTGAGGGATACATATTGTTAAACCTGTAAATTTCGAGAGCACTGTTAAACGAAAGCTCAGCCGATCTGAACCGTCCCGAAGCATAGAACATCTCACCCGCCTGGTTAAGATCCTCTGCCTTTTCAGCCGGAGACCTGTCCGCATAGCTCTCGGGTGTCAGTACAAAGAGCAGCACTCTCTGGAGTTTGCGGTATCTTTCCTGTGACTCGAACATCCCTGAATTGTCACTGAATGATACCGCATAGTTAAACTCTGTCTGATCGTACTCTTCATAAGACTTTCTCAGTTGGTTTACAGCCTCATCCTTAAGGGCATCCACTACCCTGTCCCTGCCAGCATCGATGATCTGGCGCAGTATCTGTGCAGGAGCAACTTCAAACTGAAAAAATATGACAATAATAACCGGCAGAAGCTTTCTCATAGTTGCAGTTTTTTGGTTAGTACCGGAGTTATTAAATTTGCATCACGGCCGGGATCTTTATTCAGAAAGCCCGGATCCGGTAACCGTCTGATAAATGAACCTTATAAAAGTAATGAATATAGGGCAAATAACATAACCCATGCCGGCTTCATTTAAATAACAACCCCTGTGTTTTATGGACTATGACGCGATGCAGCACAGAATTCAAATTCCTTCCGGTATTATCAGACCGGAAATAAGATCAGGCCCTGACGGAACAGCCCCGTTCAGGGCAGGTATGAAATACGGACGGGCCCTCAGGGATATCGAAGCAGGAGAATACAAAGTGATTCAAGGCAGTTTTGCAACAGCACTGGCTTTTTACTCCTGGCTCAGAAAACAGACCTCACACGAATACCCGGTCAATGATCACTCATCTTCCAGACTTAACAGGAAAAAGCTGGCAGCAAGGGCAGGCCATATCATGATCAGGGTCAAAGATCACAAACCGGACATGGATAAAGCTCCGTCAAATCCCTGGCTTAAAGCTTTTTACTCCGGTAAAAGTGAGTTCCTGATCTCTCTGCCCGATCTGCTCGGCATGAACGGCGCATGGCAATGGTTTGTGAACGGCGTAAAATACCCGGTACTTGACCACAGGTTACATCCCTTCTACGGTGTCTATTTCCCTGTGCGCACGGCACATCTTATGCTACTGGACAACTGGTTGCATAAAAGCATTAAAATGTTCAGACATGTTACAGATATAGGTACGGGATGCGGAATAATGGGTTTTATGGCCCTCAAACACGGCGCCGGATCGGTCCGTGCCACTGACATAAACCCCAATGCAATATTCAGTACCATAATTGATGCCGGGCGTATGGGACTTAGAAGCCGGTTAACTGCCGAACAGGCGTCATTTTTTGGCAAAGAGAACCGGACACGGGGTAAAGGCTGCGGGTTAACCCTTTTTAATCCGCCCTGGATACCGGGGTCATCCAGTAACATAATAGACAAGGGCATTTATTACGAAGAGGGCTTTTTTGAGGAATTCCTTGCTGCTGCGGCAGAAAACACTGAGCCCGGTGGAACTGTTGCAGTGGTTTTTTCTGACTATGCAGTCATTGCCGGCTTAACGGAAAAAAACCCGGTCGAAACTGCTGTATCTGCCAGCGGTCATTTCTCTGTTGCGGATGTGATCACCGGAAAAGTTCCGGAAAGATCCCGCAAAAGATCAAAATCCTGGATAAACCGGATCAGGGAAAATGAAACTGCCGGACTCTGGATACTCAGGAGAACCTGAAAAGAAAGAACCGCCTAAAGGTATGTTTTCAGGATATCTGCCATCTCCCGGTCGTTTCTCAGGTGGGGCACCTTGTTTTGTCCTCCCAGCTTGCCTATTGAGTTCATAAACCTTGCAAAACCATCTACAGGCACAACCCTTATAACAAGCGACTGAATAATGTTTCCTTTAATCAGGTCATTGTAATAACTGTTCCTGCGCCTCATCTGGCTGTCCAGTTCGCCGGAAAACGCATCCATGTCAGGAGGCAGTTCTTCAAACTCAATAAACCACTCGTGACAGGGTTTGCCTCCCAGGTTATCAAACAACGGCGCAACAGTGAATTCAGATATTCTTGCACCGGTCTTACTGCACGTCTCAACAATAGCTGAGTCAGCCTCCTCGGCAATTACATGCTCACCAAATGCTGAAGTAAACTGGCTCACCCTTCCTGTAACCAGGATCCTGTAAGGATCTTTCGAAACGAACCTAACCGTATCGCCTATATTATAACCCCACATGCCGGCATTTGTATTGAGTATCAGTACATAATTAACACCGGTTTCAACTCCTTCAAGCGGTATGCGCTCAGGCTTATCGTCGTTGAATTTTTCCAGGGGTATGAATTCGTAAAATATACCGGCATCGGGAATAAGAAGCAATCCCTCGGAAGGAAACTCATCCTGGAATGCCATGAATCCTTCTGAGGCAGGAAATGTCTCCAAAGGATCAACATGCTCACCACCTATGAGTTTCCTGAATTTTCCCTCGTAGGGTTCAAAATTCACACCACCGTAAATAAATAGAGAGAACTCCGGAAATATCTCCTTTATGGAGGTTTTGCCGCTCCGCCGGATAAGCTTTTCAAAATACATTTCCACCCAGGGAGGAATGCCGCTTATCAGTGTCATGTTCCTGTCAACTGTCTGATCAACTATCGCATCCAGCTTCCTTTCCCAGTCCTCTATACAATTAACCTCCCATGTTGGCAACTGGTTACGCTGCAGGTAAGACGGAATATGATGATTAACTATCCCTGAAAGCCTTCCTGAAGGGATGCCGTTCTCATCTTTAAGCAGGGGACTGCCTGAGAGGAATATGTAGTTTCCGTCGACAAACCCTGCGTTGCCGGTCTTCCGTATATAGTTCAACAGCGCCAGCCTTGTAGATCCTATGTGGTTGGGAATTGAATCGCGGGTGATCGGAATATATTTACCACCTGATGTAGTGCCTGACGTCATTGCAAAATAGATGGGCCGACCGGGCCACAGGACATTCCTGTGTCCTAGCCTGATCCTTCCTATATATGACCTGAGACCCTCATAGTCCCTTACCGGCACAAAATCCCTGAATTGTTCGTATGATCTAATTACAGTAAATGAATGATCTCGCCCGAAGTCAGTATCCCGGCCCCTGCGCAGGAGCTGCCTGAGGACCCTCTCCTGCATCTCAACCGCCTTGCTCTTCCATGCATCTGTGCGCTTAACTGAAAACCTGGCAGCCACCCTGGCTGAAAAATTTAACAAGTTCATTTGCTTATTGGTCAGTTAAATTCAAATCATCACTTATTCCGTATCCCGATTCAATCAGCACCCCAATCAATTCCCGGTAAACGCCGGTTCCTTCTTCGAGTGCCTCAACAGGCAGTCGCTCATCGACGTTGTGAATAGTTTCAAGCAGATGCAAGGGTAATAATATGGGTAATATGCCGTATGTTGGTATACCCAGTGCCCTGAAATAATTATTGTCGTTCGATGCCGGCGCAAGTACGGGGATAACACCCGATCCGGGATATACCCTGAGAAGCGCCTCCTTCATGTATTCATAGTATTCGTCTACCCGGGTGGGCGGAGCATGGATACCCTCCCTGATTACAGTCATCTCTACCTTGCTGTTGCCAAGCGATCTCCTGATCTTGTCAAGGAACTCATCAACATCAGTCTCCGGCAGCAGCCTGCAGTCAAGAATTGCTCTTATCTCCTGTGGTATCTGATTTGGAGGACCCTCCGGCGTATTGATAGCCGTTATTGTTATGGTATTGGTTATCAATGCATATACTACCTCCTCCCTTTTCATTGCAGGTACAACGAAAGGCCTGAACAACCTGAGGTTCCTGAGCGCCAGTCCGCGCAACCCTCCCTCCACCCGGCCCAGTTCATAGAACATATTGCGGGTTGACTCTGAAAAAATGATCCTTCTGTTTCTTTCGGCAAGACGGTTAAGCGCCTGGATTTTATCCTGTACCACGTAACTGGAAGGCGGCACCGAACCATGCCCGCTTGTTGTCATCGTAAGTTTCAGTTCAATCCAGAGACTTCGCTTAAAGGCTGTTGATATCCCGAAAAGTTTCCTGTCCGGTTCCCTTTTCAGCACATCGGGCACACCTGACCCACCCTCTCCGTATACAACTACGGGATTTATAAGATCTATGAAATTTTCAACAATGATCATGGCCCCGGTATGTCCACCCGTCTCCTCACCTGAAACAGAGAGCATCGTTACATTGAAAGGCAGATCAGTAGCGGATGCAGCGTCCAGGTAATCCTTCATTGCCATTAGTTGCATAACTGCCATTCCCTTGTTGTCTATTGCGCCTCGTCCCCATATCTTCCCGCCGGAAATGGTGCCGGAAAAGGGCGGATAGGTATAATCTCCATTTCCCCCGGCAGGAACAACATCAATGTGATTCAGCAGCACGATGTTGGGCTTGCCTGAAGAGAGCGGATATAATGATGCTGTGAAATTAAAACTGGCAGGTTCATCGGTAAGAATCTCCACATGGAAACCCATCTGCCGGGCAACTGTTGAAAAGAAAAGACCTGCCATCCTCTCATGACCGGTAACTGAGGCATGTCTGATATAACGGCTCAGCAACTCAGCTGAATAAGGCACACTATCGTTCCCTTCAGCAGGAATGACCTTGCAGGGACCACAAAAAAAGAAGAATAAAAACAGTATTGCAAATCGTCCAACCATAATACAAAAATAATATTATCCCTAAAAGTGGCAAGGGCAGGTCCCGATATATAAAGCGACAGTGACAGGATCAGTTACTTTACTGTGCCTGCAGGGATAGCGGGACATAAGAATGTTGGCGGACTGGCAGGCTGATTTTATCAGGTGGCTGCCTATATGTCGATATTGGCATATTTGGCGTGCCGTTCAATGAACTCCCTTCTTGGGGGAACCTCATCCCCCATCAGCATTGCAAATATATGATCTGCCTCAGCTGCATTTTCAATTGTCACCTGCCTGAGCTTCCGGGTCTCCGGATTCATGGTTGTTTCCCAAAGCTGCTCGGCATTCATCTCACCGAGCCCCTTGTAACGCTGAATATGAATACCGCTCTCCGAACCCTGGCCAAGTTCCCCCATAGCTATTTTGCGCTCTTCCTCCGACCAGCAGTATCTTTCATGTTTACCCTTTTTAATAAGGTAAAGGGGAGGGGTGGCAATATAGAGGTGTCCGTTCTTGATCAGCTCCAGCATGTGCCTGAAAAAGAATGTCATTATCAGAGTTGATATATGACTGCCGTCGACATCGGCATCAGTCATTATTACAACCTTGAAATACCGCAGCTTTTCAAGGTTAAGTTCCTTGGAGTCCTCGTCAGTCCCGATTGTAACTCCCAGGGCGGTAAATATATTCTTGATCTCTTCGTTGTCGAATATCTTATGAGGCATTGCTTTCTCCACATTCAGTATCTTTCCGCGCAGAGGCAGTATGGCCTGGAACGTGCGGTCCCTTCCCTGCTTTGCCGTGCCACCTGCTGAATCACCCTCAACCAGGAATATCTCACATATTTCGGGATCACGCTCAGAACAATCAGCCAGCTTTCCCGGTAATCCCGACCCGCTCAGCACATTCTTCCTCTGAACAAGTTCCCGTGCCTTTCTTGCAGCATGACGCGCAGTTGCAGCAAGAACAACCTTCTGTACGATACTTTTGGCATCCTTCGGGTTCTCCTCAAGATAATTGCTGAGTGCCGAGCTTACCGCCTGGTCGACGGCACCCATTACTTCGGAGTTGCCAAGCTTGGTTTTGGTCTGACCCTCGAACTGAGGCTCCTGCACCTTTATAGAAACAATTGCTGTAAGGCCTTCCCGGAAATCATCACCGCTTATATCGAACTTAAGCTTGCTCAGCATCCCTGATTTTTCTGCGTAATTCTTCAGGGTACGGGTCAGTCCCCTTCTGAAACCTGCAAGATGGGTCCCGCCTTCGATAGTATTGATGTTATTGACATACGAATGGACATTCTCAGAGAAAGATGTGTTATACTGCAGCGCTATCTCGACCGGAATTTCATTTTTCTCGGTCTCGATATAGATGATGTTCTCAATTATACTGTCCCTTGTCAGATCAAGAAAACCGACAAATTCCTTCAGTCCGTCTTCGGAATAATATGCTTCATGCCTGTATTTGCCAGAAGCGTCATTGCCCCCGTTACCATTCTCTTCAACATCCCTTTTGTCGATTATGCTCAGCCTTATACCCTTGTTTAGGAATGCAAGTTCCCGCAGGCGCGATGAGAGAATGTCATAATGAAAGTCCGTTGTCGAAAAGACCGACGGGTCAGGGTGAAATGTAACAATTGTGCCGGTTCTATCAGTAGTTCCTATCTCCTTTACCGGGTAAAGAGGCTTTCCTGCTGAATACTCCTGCATATAAACCTTGCCTTCACGGTGGACCTCGGCAATAAGCTTCTCCGACAAAGCATTGACACATGAGACACCAACACCGTGAAGCCCCCCTGATACCTTATAAGATTCCTTGTCAAATTTCCCGCCTGCATGCAACACTGTCATAACAACTTCAAGAGCGGACTTTTTCTCTTTTTCATGATAGTCGACCGGTATCCCCCTGCCATCATCTTTTACTGTAATGGAACCATCCTCGTTTATAACAAGATCTATGTTCTTACAGTATCCCACCATTGCTTCATCAATTGAGTTGTCAATCACCTCGTAAACCAGGTGGTGCAACCCCTTGACACTTACATCGCCAATATACATCGCCGGCCTTTTCCTGACCGCCTCAAGTCCCTCCAGCACCTGTATGCTGTCAGCCAGGTACCCGCCTTTTTTCAATTCTTCAGGATTGATCTGCATAGAAATTTATTAAATTCATCAATTACAACACACACAATATCAAAGTATTTTAAAAAACCATCCAATGTTTTTTAAATCCAACAAATATAACAAAAATTAAGCAAAGATTCCCGGAAAAGCGCCCGGCTAAAAGTCTTACTTTTCAACAAATAACAAACACATTAAGGCGCTGACAAGATGAATGTTACATAGAGTAGGTAAACCCTGCTTTAAGTGTAAAACCCTGTACAGGATAATTATTCCATTTGTAGTACCTCACATTCGCAATATTATTCAGACGAAGAAATCCGGAGAGAATCCTGCTGTACCTGTATTCAAGCCTGAGGTTTAAATCAGTAATTCCGGGAAGTTCAACTGCCCCGTCATCCATCCCGAAGGGTTTTGCATTCCGCCTCCCTATGTAGAACACATCGGCATTAAGAAGTATTTTGTCCCTGAGATTATAGCCGGCTGAAAGCTTCATGTCCAGTGAGGGTATGTGCCAGGGATATTGCTGACGTTTCATCTCAAAATTCCTGTAATTTACCCGTGCCATTAAATTGATCCGGTCAGATATGTCAGCACCGACCTCACCAGAATAGGTCAGAATTTCCACATCATCATATACAACCGAAAACTGGTTCCCAATAATGCCGGTGCTGTCATTTATAAAGAAGTGTTTATCATCATGTACAATATATGAAACCCTGAAATTGAATGATATATCCCTGGTAAAATTACCCTTGACCCCTGTATGAATATCCATATTCGTATTTGAATTCCGCACAAACAGTCCGGGAACAATGAACGGATTCTCGTAGGCGGTACTGCTGTAGTGGTTGATATTCAAATTACCGTCTATACCTACATAAGGAATGACATAATTGCGAATTATACTGAACTGCAGGCTGGCCCTTGGATGGAAATAAAATTTGGATCCCTCGCCCATCTGGTCATAATATGAATGAAACCCGGCAAAAACCTCCCATTCGTCGTCAGCCTTGTTGAACCACGGACTGAAACGGAGAACGACGTTGGAGGTGTCGGTGAAGAATGTATTGTTGTAATAATCCACCCCCAGTTCGGCACCTAAGACCTGGCTGCGGACGAACCTGTCAATAGATGACCTGAATGATAATCCATGTTCCTGGACATGGAGCCGGTCCTGAAAATACTGGTAATCAACCGAGACATCATAGTTAAGATGGTTTGAATCTGTATGGGTCGATTTAAACCTTATACCGCCATTGGCCGCAAGAAATTGCTGACTTATGTCCTCCTCTGCAAGCAGAGTGTCAACCCGGGTATCATATCCGTAATAATTGAACCTGCTGGAATTAAGTCCGGCTTCGCCAGACAGCACACTCCTGCGTCCCATCCTTTTTCCGTAAAACAACATCTCATTATCAGCATATTGTGAGTGAGCCTTTTCATCATTCTCAAGTTTCAGCCTTCCCTGGGACGACAGGTGTTTAAGGTATAGTCCCCCGCTGAATTTGTTGTGGCGAAGATTATTTATACTCAGCTCTCCGTAAGGTGTCACATAATTCCCAAAACCAAGGCTCAGGTAGCTTCCATAAAGCTTTGATACCGGTTCGGCCGACATCCTGGCCGGGGTAATAGGCTCTACATCAAAGTCGGAAGCCAGTGGTGTGGGCAGTATAGAGTAGCTGAATACAGGTGTCACGCTAAGTGTGTCTGTCAGGGACGGCAGGATATTGATCTTGGCTGCCTCAGTCACGGCAGGTTCAAACGGCCTTACAACCACTACCTCCCGGTCAATCCTTTCCTGGGCATTAAGTACCCCGGGTAAAAGTGCAATCACTGATAATACCGCTGCCGGCAAATGTACCCTGAATACGGACATGTTCATTAGATCGCTCATTTTAGAAAGAATATTAATTTTCTGTATTACTGGTTTTGCAATCTGATCTCAAGGGTATCAGCCTCCCGTTCGGGAACCATCTCCTCGCGCTGTTCAATTGCAACAAGCCTTTTCCGTGCATCTGACAATATTCCGTCATCGGTAATGTCATAATTGTCAAGGATGCTTTGAAGGGTATGTCTTGCCTGAAAAACATCGCCAAGATCATGATAAATATCTGCCAGCAGTATAAAGGCCATGGCCATCCAGTATTGATGCGGCGTATTCATTGCCACGAACTCATATATCTGCTTCTCAGCATGTTCATTGTTGCCCTGCAGAAAGTAGAGCTCGGCTAACCTGTATTTTGATTCGGCACCTTCACTGCTGGTAACTTCCCCTGCAACACCCCTGAATTCATTCATCGCCTGCTCATACTGTCCACCAGCCATATAGGCCTTACCCATGGTAAAACGCACTTCCCGTATCAACTCTTCAGGAAGATCCTCAGCTGAAAGCACCCTGGTAGCCGCATTAATTGCTGCTTCATGGTTCCCAAGAATGAAATTACATCTCATCTGCCCCTTCCTTGCTATCAGAAGGTTTGATGTCATTTCAGCAATACGTTCAAGTTCCTCATAGTTTTTGAGGGCATCCTTATAGTTTCCATTGCTGAAATTGATCGAAGATGCACCGAGAAGCGCCTGCTCGGTAAATGTATTCCTGAACATTCCGATGACAAAATTATACGATTCCAGTGCTTCTTTATACTCATTTAACCTGTAATGGCAATCTGCCTTGTAAAAATGTGCATTCAGAATAAAGCTTCCGTTTCTGAACTGTTCAATATAACGACCAAAATTCTCGGTTGCCTGACGGCAGTTTCCTGCCATATAAAGGTTTTCAGCTGCCATGTAGGTGAGAGAATCCTGTTCTGAAATAGTTACGGTTGCAAAATCACCCAATGTCCTGGTATATTCAACATACGCATCAATATCATTCATGTCAAGGTATATGTTTCTAAGCCCTGCAAGTGCTGATCTCGATTCGGGAGTTCCGGGAAAACCTTCAGCCACCTGTTTGTAATATCCGATTGCGGTCTCATTCCGGTTCCGGTTATATTCAATCAGTCCCAGTTGAAGAAGTGCTGAGCTCACGTAGGTGCTGGTCGGAAATTCATCTACCACCTTACTGTAAAAAGGGATTGCACCGGCAGGTGTCCGGATTGTCATATGGGCATTTCCAAGCTCAAACAGGGCATCTGTAAAATAGGAAGATCCCGGGTGATCATCAATAAGCTGCTTAAGAACCTCTATTTTGACGCTGGTCCTGTTAAGGAGACCTGATGCAACAGCTTTCTGGAACAATGCATAATCCCTGTTGGCCTGTCCGTTTCTCACCGATCTTTCATAATACTCAATGGCAGTTTCATAATTTGACAGGATAAAGTATGCGTCTCCCAACCGGTTCAGGGCATCTCCGACCATTCTTGAGTTTGCCTCACCTGTCAGGTTAATATATCTCCTTAACCAGGATACTGCATTCTGATAGTCACCGTTCCTGAAATAACCATAGCCCATATTGTAATGAGCAATATTGTATTCATCCAGTTCAAATGCACCAGGTGAAAGCAGGAAGCGGTTATAGTTCCTCACAGCCTCACCGTACCTCCCAAGCCTGAAATGCGCCTCCCCTTTCCAGTAATATGCCTGAGCAGCGATGACCTGGTTGAACTGGGCATTATGAAGTGACATATCAAATAGCTTTATTGCATCTTCAAACCGCAGGTTACTGTATAGTTCAAGTCCCCTGAAGTAAGCAACCCGCTGATATGCCCTTCTGATCTCATTGGTAGGTGAGCTTATCTTTTCGATAGACCGCAGTGCTTCCCGGTAATTCCGGGTATTCATATAAGCCATTACCAGATAGTTGTATGCCTCATCAATCCTCCGGGAGTCGGGAAACAGTTCAATAAACCTGTTCAGACCGTTTATCGCCTCATTGAAGGGCGAATAGGCTATCTCAAAAGTAAGAAGAGAATAATTGAACAGCGCGTCCTCCTGTATGGCCCTGTCATAATCAACCCTGGACGCAGATGAAAATGCCATTCTTGCCTTCTGCTTATCTCCAAGCCTGATGTAGCAGTCTGCCAGGTGGTAATTGGTATTCTGACTGAGCATGTCATCACTGCCGCCAACAAGTTCAAACATTGCGGCAGCCTCTTCGTACCGCTGGGTCTGATAGTAGGAATATCCCAGCTGGTACCTGTCGTCCCGGGAAATATTTCCGGTTCTGCCCATGAACATCTCGAAGTATTTAATGGCTTCATTGTATTGGCGCCTCCGGTAATACGATTCCCCTATGATCCGGGCTATCTCTGCAACTCGTCTTGATACGGCCACCTCCAAAAGATCAGGGCCATGTTCAATTACATCATCATACCTGCGTTGCTTGTAATATATCTGGATAATGTAATAGGGAACTATCCCGCTGAACGTTTCATCATCCCTCAGGGTAAGGAAACCGCGCAATGCAGTTTCCAGGTTGTCGTCAGTGTAGGCTATATGGGAGTAGTAATAAGTTGCCGGGGCCGCATATGGAGAATCCCGGTTAGTTATCACAAAGAAAGCCCTGGATGCCCGTTCAAACTCATTTCTCATGAAATAACCGTATCCGAGCATAAAAAAGTATTCATCCCTCAGGTCTTCTGCAATATATTCATGCCTGACAGCCTCCAGCCAGTCAGATGACCTCCTGTAATTCCTTTTCCTGTAATAGAATCTGCCAAGATGAAAGTGTGCATCGTTCAGATGAATACTTTCAGGGTTATTGCTCACGAACATCGTCATCAGATACTCGGCATCATCATTAAACAGTTCGATAGCACAAAGTGCCGCATAGTACCCGGCCTTTGAACTGAGCACAGTATTCATACCCTCATATTGATCTATGGCTCTCTGGAAGTGCTTCTGAGCAGCTCCGTATTTCTCCTTGCTGAAAAGATCCATGGCACGGACAAAAGAGAGATCGTCATTGTCATAGATCAGGGGTTTCTGTCCGCTTGCCGTATTTGAGAATAAAAAGAGGGTGAAAGCTGCCAATAACAGTTGTAAAGCAATCCTGGTCATCGGTTCTGTATAGGTTGTTATTTATATTTTTTGACTTGCTCTGCCAAAAATACAATTTATAATCTTTGACAGCCCTTTTTAAGGGGGCATTTTAATTAACAATAACTGATATTTTAACTGAATATTCTGCTGCTCCTCATAAAAAATAATTATTTTAGCTGCCTGTTGACGATCAGCCACCCCCCTCAGGAGCCTTGCGTGCACGGTTAACCTGCCGGCAATGTGGCACAACCGCCGGCAGAAAACGGTAAGCACAACTGCCGGCAGAAAACGGTAAGCACATTTAACGGCAAGCTCGAGCCGGGCGGACTGATAATAAATATCTCTAATGGCCATGTCACTTGACCTGATCATCGATCTTAACAAGGTAAATATATTCCAGGGAGACAACCTGGTTCTTTCGGAAGTATCTTTCAGCGTCAATAAGGGAGAATTCCTGTATCTTATAGGTAAAGTAGGAAGCGGTAAAACAAGCATTATCAAGACCATAAATGCCGAACTCCCCCTTAGATCAGGAAGTGCGCTGGTTGCCGGATACGACCTGGGAAAGATCAGAAAAAAGCATATTCCTTACCTCAGGAGGAAACTGGGCATTGTTTTCCAGGATTTCCAGCTTCTGGGTGACAGGAATATATATGACAACCTCTCATTTGTCCTCAGGGCCACCGGCTGGAAGAACAAAAAAGAGATAAACGACCGTATTGTTGAGGTCCTTGAAAGGGTTGATCTCAGCTACAAGGGATACAAGATGCCACACCAGCTTTCAGGCGGCGAACAGCAGCGTGTGGTCATAGCCCGGGCGCTCCTTAACAACCCTGATATTATCCTTGCCGATGAACCGACCGGGAATCTTGACCCTGAGAATTCGGAAGATATCCTGAAGCTTCTGCTTGAGATCAGCAGCAGTGGCCGGGCGGTTCTTATGGCAACCCACAACTATCCGCTTCTTAAGAAATTTCCGGCAAGGACGATCAAATGTGAGCAGAGCAAAGCCACAGAAGTTGATCATTCTGAGGAGATAGACTTCACAAGCCTTATGGAATGACAGCACAGCCTGCCAGGCAGGTTATCGTTTAAGCAGGCGGAACGGAAACGGCAGCTTGTTTATCCTGATCCTGCAGTATATTGCGGCCTTTGAGCCAAACCCCTTATAGAACCGGGCCATTCCGGGATTAACAGATCCGTTGAAATCAAATGTCCTGCCGCTTCCGGAATATTGCTTAATAAAGCTGTCCACAAGCAGGAACATTGCACCGGTATTTCTTCCCTCGAGGGTATTGGTAGAAAAGAAAAAAACATACCTGTCGTAATCAGCAAGCATACATAGTGTTGCAATAAGTTCACCGCCGGAGGAGAATGCACCCCTTATTTCAACAAAACCATCCGAAAGGCCCCTTTCAAGGACCGCCTCCAGCCGGCTGTAGCTGATACTCCTGATATTGGGATAGAGCTTTCTGCCGTTAAGTGCGAAAAGCCTGATTACTTCGTTAACATGCTCATGTGGTCTGAGATAAACTCCCAGCCGGACTGCCTTTCTTATGTTCCTCAGGGTGTTCGTGTCATATCCCTGAACCAGTTCATCATATGACCGGTCCAGCTTGAGCAGGTAGTTGGTCATGTTCATACAATGGTACCTTCCCGCGTCAGGATGGTTCATTTCATTCAGGGCTATATCAGAGAACCTGTAAGTTGAAGATACTCTTTCCAGAAAAAGGTCCGTATAATCAACGCCGGCATCTTTCATTAAAATGCCAAGCTGCTGAACAAAAACAGGCTGGAAAAGATAGCTAATGCCCCATTTCCTGTTGACTGTAAGTGGCATGATCGCATCACCGCTGCCCAAAACCAGCGCACCCCAGCCGGGAGCGAAGATATCAAGGAACATAGAACAGGCGGATATCCGCCTGTTTGCAGTCGCCCTAACCCAGCCATCCCACTCATCCCGGTTTATCATACCGGCAGGTATATGTCTGATCTCCTTTCTCATCCCATTGCGGTCTTAATGATCTCAAGATATACTTTTTCCCAATTTCTCCATCTGCCCTGTCCAGAGAATGTTTCATTATGCCATAGTGTAACAAGCGTGCCGCCGGTCTGCCTGACCCTTGCTGCGATCTCTGATCCGTGTACCGCTGCTTCTCCAGAATCCAGTTTCATGTAATCACAGAGGGTGCCGTCCATCACCTGGAACGGGAACAAGGTCAGACTCCCGGCCTCTTCTCTCTCAAGATCGTAGAACGGGAAGGGGGTACAGGTGCCCGCCCTGAAACCGGTCATTTCAGCCCAGCCAAGGGTATAATCTTCTCTTATCCCTGCAGCATCAAGCATCCTGCAACTTTCAGGGAATGAAAACCTGAGATAGTGGTTCCTGCTCCGGACAGGGGCCTCGCCGGTAATACGGGCAAGCGTTTCCATCTCCATGTCCAGTCGTTCAGGCTGACCGAAAGACCGGTATGACGGGTGAATTCCCCACTCAGAGCCTGCCGAAATGTCCATTATGAGCCTTCTGTATTCTTTATTTTGCGGCGACACCGACTTATCAAACCTGCCGTAGCTGCCTGCACTGAAGAAGAATACCGGTGTGACCCCGTATTCACTGTGTATCATCCTGATCCGGTCGTAGGTGTCATATGGATCATCCCATCCTCTGAACAGAACCCTGTAACGCGTTTTCAGGTCAGCAACATTCCCGGTGGCCGCTGCTTTTGCAAAACCTCCGATTGTCCTTATCAAACCCCTGTTACGGTATGCCCAGGGGACATCCACATCTATTGTGGGTATGAACCTGAATTCCCTTTCGGGGAAAGAAACGGCCGGATACCGTTGTGATATCGCCTCCATTAACATTCCGGCCCAATGGTCTACCAGAGGCTCCCATGAAAGGCCGTACCTGCAGGCCATGCTTTCCTGCCAGGGGAAGCGCCCATGCCTGTCCCTGCCGGCTGGAAGGTATTCCTCGTAACGGCTCAGCATGTAAAAAGCAGCCGAAAAGATATCAAAACCAAGATCATCTCCTCCGGGAGAAGGGAAGATTACGGTCCTCCCGCCAAGACCGGCCGGCACTACATCCAGGGGTCTCACTCCGCTCTCCCCCAGGAGTCCGCTCGGCATTACATTCAAAGCACCCTCGACAGGTTCTGCCGAATAATTTATAACCGGACCGGATGAGGCAACAGCTTCATCCCTTGATGAAGTCAGATCCATAACGGCACCCGGCAGCATTGACCCAATATGCCTTCCTGCATACTGCAACCGGGGGGTCAGTAAAGGTGAATAGAGAAGAATGGTTTTCTCTGCCATAGTACAAATATAACCACACGCGGCATATACTGGTACAATTAATTAACTTTAGCAATAACTGAACTCTTTGGTTTTTAAAAAATCTTTGCATTATTTTTGAACACAAAAAATGGCAGTCGGACAGTTAAAAGTATATCATCACGAAAGCCCGGTACATCTGGAGTCGGGAGAAACACTGCCCTCTGTTGATATCGCGTATCACACATACGGCAATTACGATCCGGGAAGGAACAATGTAATATGGGTTTGCCACGCATTTACTGCCAATTCTGATGTGACAGACTGGTGGAAGGGACTGGTCGGTGAGGGCCGTTTCTATAATCCTGACGATCATTTTATAGTATGCGCCAACAAGATAGGTTCATGTTACGGGTCAACAGGCCCCCTTTCAACAAATCCCCGTAACGGCAAGCCCTGGTTCCATTCATTTCCCGAGCTCACCATCAGGGATCTGGTAAATACTCACGAGCTTCTCAGAAAGCATCTTCAGATTGAGACAATTCACACTGTACTTGGCGGATCCACAGGCGGGCACCAGGCTCTGGAATGGGCAATTATGAACCCGGGTATCCACGAACACCTTGTCTGCATAGCAAATCATGCCAAAGCTTCCCCCTGGAGCATAGCATTCAGCCAGTCCCAAAGGCTGGCCATCATGGCCGACCAGACATGGAATGATAACCATCCTGATGCCGGGGGACGGGGACTGGTGGCAGCGCGTTCCATAGCCCTGCTGAGTTACAGGAATTACGAGACCTATCTCAAAACACAGTCCGATACCGACAACAACAAAATATCCGGATTCAGGGCAATGAGCTACCAGGATTACCAGGGTCATAAACTTGTAAAGAGGTTTAATGCCTTCTCCTACATGAGACTGTTAAATGCCCTGGACTCGCACAATATCGGCCGTAACAGGGGTACTATCGATACCGTGCTTGCATCGGTCAGGGCCAGGACACTGGTAATCGGAATATCAAGCGACCTTCTTTTCCCGGTCAGGGAGCAGCTTTTCATGACAGAAAGAATTCCCGGGGCAACCTTCTCCGGAATAGAGTCACTTTACGGCCACGACGGTTTTCTGATTGAAACCGACAGCATAGCGGCTGCGATCGGAAGGTTTTACAAAAGATAACTTTGGTATGGAACATCGTGTCGACATGGTAATTACTGATCTTGACGGAACACTTCTCAATGACAGTAAAGAAATAAGCGAAACTGACCTGGATACCCTGCATTGGCTGGGAAAACAAAACATTCACAGGGTGGTTGCCACCGGGAGGAATTTGTTCAGTTTAAAAAAGGTGCTTCCATCCGGCATCCCGGTCGACTACCTGGTGTTCTCTACAGGTGCCGGCGCCATAGACTTGAAAAGCGGAGAACTCATCTACGCGGAGCATCTCCGTGAACCCGATGTTAAACTGGCTATTGAGATTCTGACCGCGGCAGGAATGAGCTTCATGGTGCATGACCTCGTACCTGACAATCATGCATTTCTTTTTCATGATGCCAGTTGCGGCAACGATGATTTCCACCGGAGGATTGAGCTCTACAGTGACTTTGCGGCTCCCCTTGAGGTGGACCCCCCGAACTACACCCATGCCAGCCAACTTCTTGCAATTGTGCCCGAGAACCTGGAACTCCTTGAAGAGATCAGGGAAAGACTTGACTCAATGCGGGTGGTCAGAACCACTTCGCCTCTCGATGGAAAGACCATGTGGGTAGAGATCTTTCCTTCAGGCGTTTCGAAAGGGCATACGGTTGAATGGCTGTGCAGCAGGCTGGGTGTGGACAGATCCTTTACGCTGGCCACCGGCAACGATTACAATGACCTGGACCTGCTCAATTTCGCAGCCCACCCTTTTGCAATGGAGAATGCCCCCGGACCTGTCAGGAAGCTTTACAGATCCTGCAGGTCCAACAATGAAAGTGGCTTTACAGATGCG
>SLOE01000084.1 GCA_007132715.1 Bacteroidales bacterium | reverse complement strand
GGTTGTGAGGGTGATGGAGCAGTTCTTGCTGCCGGACAGGAGAAATCTGCCGGTTGTGAGGGTGATGGAGCAGTTCTTGCTGCCGGACAGGAGAAATCTGCCGGTTGTGAAGGCAGTGCGGCAACACTGACTGCCGGACAGAATAGTCCCGAAGCCTGCTGCAAAAGTCAGACTTCCACGGCAAATGCAGGAGATTCCGGATGCAGTGAAGAGAGCACAGGAACAACTACTGTTGCCGGAAGAAACTAGTTCAACCGGGGCCGTACAGGCCCGGTAAAATTTCCCGGACAATTTAAATTAATCGAGGTCCCCCATTTCGGGGGACTTTTTTTTTGCGCTCTAAATATTAATTTTGTCTTTCCGTAAATATTTTATGCACGGCATGGCCATAAAGGCTCTGAGTTCGTATTAATCAAAAACCCTGGCAATGAAGGATAATAAAGTACTTGATGTAGCACCCGGTGTTAAATGGATCGGCATACTTGACCGGGATATAGTCACATTCGATATCGTAATGGAGACCAAATACGGGACTACCTATAACTCCTATTTTATCGATGCGGAGAAGAAGGCGGTCGTTGAGACCACCAAAGAAAAATTCTGGGATACCTGGCTTGAGAAGATCAAAAAGGTAACCGACCCGGCCGATATAGAGTATATAATTCTTGACCATACCGAGCCCGACCATTCCGGGAATCTCGAAAATCTCCTGAAACTCGCCCCGGAAGCAACGGTTGTCGGCAGCGGAAATGCAATCAGGTATCTGCAGGATATTGTTTCCTCCCCTTTTAAAAGTCTGAAAGTGAAGGATGGTGATGTGCTTGACCTGGGCAACAAAACGCTCAGGTTTATTTCGGCTCCCAACCTGCACTGGCCGGATTCGATCTACACCTATCTTGTAGAGGATAAAGTGTTGTTCACCTGTGATTCATTCGGGGCCCATTTCTGTACCGAAGAGATGTTCGACGACCTGGTGCCCGACTATCTCGATTCATTCAAATACTATTTCGATGTTATCCTCAAGCCATACAGCAAGTTCATGCTGAAGGCAATTGAAAAGATAAGGCCTCTTGACATATCTGTTATCGCTACAGGTCACGGACCTATACTGAGATCAGACTGGAGGAGGTACGTCGACCTTTCAGAGCAGTATGCATCGGAGTACCTTGCATCATCACAGCAGGAAGGAAGGAATGTACTGCTTGCATATGTTTCGGCATACGGTTATACAAAGCAGATGGCAGGCTTTATCGCGGAAGGCATAAGAGAGACCGGCGGCGATATCAGTATAGAGATGGCCGATATTGAGAATATGCCACTCGGGGAGATTGATGCTTTGCTGACCAGCTGCAATGCACTCCTGGTAGGCTCACCCACCATAAACCAGAACACCCTTCTGCCTGTTTACAAGCTGTTTGCCCTGATAAACCCCATAAGAGACAAGGGCAAGCTGGCCGCCTCATTCGGTTCATACGGCTGGAGCGGTGAGGCAGCAGAAATTGTCGAGGCAAACCTTAAGGGACTGAAGCTGGATGTAATTGAGGGCGGCGTTTCTTCCAGGTTTTTCCCGCATGCAGGAAAGGCCGAAGAGCTTAAAGAGTTTGGCAGGGAATTCGGCAGGCAACTGGTAAAGAGAACGGCCTGAAGTTTTATGCAGGCTATCCTTGCCTGCATGGTAATATGAGCCGGGGATCATTGTAGTTAAGCCCTGAATTTTGCTGCAGCTGCCCTTGCCTGCCTTTGCGGCTACAAAAAAAACAGTGCGACGCCGCCTATTGCCACGAATGCTCCAACAATTTCCCTGGGGGTTATTTTCTCCCTTAACATGAATATTGAGAAGGGAATGATCAGTACAGGCACGATACTCATGATAGTGGCAGCAATTCCCGATGATGTGTATTTGACGGCAAGCAGGGAAAAAGAGACTCCAAGAAAAGGTCCGAAAAATGCTCCGACAGAGACACGGGCCATTGCAGGTCCGTTACGGAGTGCAGGCATGAGCCGGTACCATCGGCGCAGCAGGGTGTATATAACCGTGAAGCCGAAAAAACCGGTGATAACCCTTATCTGGGTCGCTGCAAATGCATCATAACCGTCCATCCCGTACTTACTGAGGACCAGGCCTGTAGCCTGTCCTGCTGCCCCGCCGAACGCGAGCAGTATGCCCGCTGCAGGATAGTTGAAACGGATTCTCCTTCCGGGCATCTCGGGCAAGTGATCACTTTTTCTTGTCAGGACAACCATGGCAATACCCGCAATTGTTACAAACATGCCTGCCAGGCTTCTCAGGGTCATGGTCTCACCCATAATCAGCCAACCCACTACTGCTGCTATCGGCGGGGCAAGTGACATAATGAGCATCGATACCCTGGCGCCCACCACAACATATGCCCTGAAAAGGAAAAGGTCACCCAGAACAAAACCGACAAATCCTGACAGCGAGAGCCATATCCAGTTGTGTGTGGTTGCTCCGGCCGGAAAAAACTCACCCCTGCTGAAGAAGGTGAATATCCCCAAAAATATGAATGCCATAAACAGCCGCACAAGGTTAACGGTTATTGAACCTATCCTTTTGCCGGCTGATTCAAATGCCAGTGCGGTAAAGGTCCAGAAAATCGCTGCCATAAGTGCCGACAGCTCTCCTGCATGTGTCTCAATCATACGATACTGCAAATTTGGCTCACGAAGATAAGCAAACCTTCAGAAAAATTATCGCCATTTTAAAAAACGGGTTTGCTCTGTGTGCCGATTTGAAAGTTATTTTTGTATCTTACGCCTCCGGTACAGGGGTTTTCGCCCGGCCGGAATCAATAAACGGATGACCATTGGAAGCACAGCCTGAAACGGGAAAAGGAGTGGTAAAGTATATTGCTCTTGTAATTGGAGTTGCAATAATACTTTGGATCCTTTGGTACCTTAGGGCAATTATTTTTTATATCCTGGTGAGTTTCGTGCTTTCCCTGGTCGGGCGACCGGTAGTGGAGCTCCTTGACAGGGTCAGGTATCAACGCCTGAGGGTGCCCAGATGGTTGAGCGCACTTCTTGGGGTGCTCCTGCTTTGGGGTGCGGTTCTGCTTTTTTTTCGTGTTTTTGTCCCGATAATTGCCTATCAGGCCAGTGAGCTCGCAAATATTAATCCCGATGCCGTGGTAAAAAACCTGGACGAGCCTATCAGGAGCATCGAGGCTTTTATGATGACACTTGAGCTCGATGCATTCAGGGATATCAGCATACCGGAGTTTTTTTCCGGGAAGTTAAACTCGGTACTTAATATAGATTTCTTTACCAGCATATTCAGGGCGCTGGCCACCATACTGGGGAATATTTTCATAGCAGCATTTGCCATAACCTTTATGACATTTTTCTTTCTTAAGGATGACAGGTTGTTTCTCCAGGGATTGCTGATTTTTATACCCACTCACCGGGAGAAGGCGGTCCGTCATGCCATGTCATCGATAAAATACCTGCTTATGAGGTATTTCATAGGCATTCTGCTCCAGATCACGTGTATTATAATTTTGATAACTGTCGGGATGCTTATCGTTGGCATCAAATTCAACAATGCCCTGATGATCGGACTTCTTGTAGGTATATTCAACGTTATTCCCTATATAGGCCCCGTAATAGGGGCGACACTCGGTATATTCATCGGGATCGTAACTCATCTGGAGCTTTCATTTTATACCGAGATGCTTCCACTTCTTGGATTTATGCTGATAGTTTTTATTTGTGTCCAGCTTATTGACAATATGGTTTTCCAGCCGCTGATATACGCCTCCAGCGTTCACGCACACCCGATGGAAATATTCCTCGTACTGATGATAGGGGGTACGGCGGCAGGTATCATTGGGATGTTTCTTGCAATACCAACCTATACTGTCATCAGGGTATTTGCCAAGGAGTTCTTCAATAATTTCAAGGTTGTTAAACGGCTGACTGAAAAAATTTGATAAATTACAGCGCCTGGATCTGAGAACCGGATGAAAAAACAGATTTGAAATGGATAACTACCTCAGGAGACTGACACTCTTTTTCTGCCTTTTACCTGTCTCACTTTTGAATGCCCAGATTGACTTTGTATCTGCAGGTTACCAGGTTGACGGAATATCCTCCTATCTTGTAACTTTTACCGCCTATTTCCATGAAGAAGGAGGCCCCCCTGTGCGATTCGGCATGGATGACACCCTGCGATATATTTTTGAATGGGATTTTGGCGACGGAAACACGGGACACCGTCCTGTCGAGATGCACAGGTATTCTATGAGAGGGACATACAATGTCACGGTCACGGTCACCGACAGGAATGACCCTTTACAGGTTTTTGTATCGGATGTAATGCCGGTTTCGCTGGAGGATGTCTTTGAGGTCCCGAATGTTTTCACTCCCGATGGTGACGGAATCAACGACTATTTCATAGTAAGGTCTGATGGGGTCACACCACTTACTGTAACGGTATTTGACCGTACCGGTAATATCGTGTATAAACATACTTCTCCGGTTATAAGCTGGGATGGCAGAAATCCGTCAGGAACAAGGGTCAGCCCCGGTGTCTATTATTATATTATCACATCACAGGAAGAGATATACAACAAGACCGGTTTTGTGCATATATTTTACGGCAGGTAGCTGCCCAGCCGGTCAGGATGGTGTGTTGCCCTGTATAATGAGATTTCGCAAATATGACTGAGATAGATAAGATAAGGGAAGCTATTGATAAAACTGACAGAGAGTTGATAGATCTGCTGGCGAGGCGCTTCAGCTTTTCTGAAATGATAGGTGAAATAAAAAGGGAAAAGGGTATAGCGGTTGTACAGTCAGAGAGATTTGACCAGATAAAGGCCTCAAGAAAGGAGTATGCCCGGAGAGCAGGGCTTGCCGAAGAATTTACCGAAGATTTTCTCAACCTTATACACAGGGAATCGGTCAGAATTCAGCAAGGATCCCGTAATGAGTAATGACCCCGGATGCAGGGAAGTCAGGTGTGTCCCGGGTCTGCCTGTTTGCGGCAAGCAATTGCAATTATTACGGAAAGAAGGATATACCAGCCGGTTATCAGGGGTATCGCCGCAATACCCCACCAGATAAACAGGACCAGCGATGGTAACAGGAAAAGGTATCTCACCCTGTTGCCGGCCAGTCTGAAATGTCTGAACTTAATGCTGAACATCCGCAGGGGGATCACCATGAGAACCGACAGGATAATGCCGGTAGATACAAGGGTGGCAGGGTTGAAAAAAAGCTCCCTGACCCGGATGAGTTCGGAGGTGACCAGGACATATCCTGCAGAAGCTATGAATATTCCGGCTGCAGGTGATGGGAGTCCGCTGAAATCATCGCTGCCGCCCGGGCTGATATTATATTTTGCAAGCCTTATGGCTGCAAAAACAACAGGCAGGAATGCACTGGCAAGCATCAGGGTGTGCGTGACTGACAGGCTTTCGTGACTGTGAAGCGGGGCTGACATCACAAGAGAGGTGCTGATGAGATGAAAAAGAATGAATGACGGGGCAGCTCCAAAGCTGATTATATCGGCAAGGGAATCGAGTTCCTTCCCGAATTCCGAATATGCATCCAGAAGCCTGGCTGCAAATCCGTCTGCAAAATCGAATATCCCTGCCAGGAGGATCAATAGCCCTGCAAGTGCAGGGTCTCTGAAACTCATAAGGATGGCCATGCATCCTGACAGAAGGTTAAACATTGTAAGGATGCTCGGGATGATCTTTTTTACGGGAGAGAATGATATTTTTACCATGGTGACGGATAGTTTTGCCCGGAAGCGGATTTAGGGTTGCTGCAATAATATGTTGCAAAAATAAGTTAAAAATGATAGTTTGCACGCCTGATACCAGGTTTTGTCTGTTATGGAGAGAATGATAATATACAGGGTTTTAATTCCGGTTCTGGCAATATTTGCGTGTTTACCGGGCCTTTCGGCACAGCCGGCAAAATATTCCAATGAATTTCTGAATGTTGGGGTAGGGGCACGTTCCCTGGGCATGGGCAGGGCTTTTGTTGCCGGGGCCTCCGATGTGACTGCAGCATACTGGAACCCTGCAGGAATGGTCGGGCTGGCCGGCAAGCATGAGGCGTCTCTGATGCATGCCCAGTATTTTGCCGGAATCGCAAAATTTGATTATATCGGTGTGGGCAGCCGCCCCGATGAGCGAAGTGCTGTTGGGATATCGCTCTTGCGGTACGGGGTTGACGATATACCTAATACGATTGACCTGATGGACGGTGACGGTAATATTGACTATGACCGGATAAGCAGTTTTTCGGTGGCGGATTATGCCCTGTTGCTTACCTATGCGCGCCGCACTGCTGTTGAGGGACTTGATGTTGGAGGGAACCTTAAGATCATCAGGCGGGTAGTAGGTGAGTTTGCCTCAGCATGGGGTTTTGGTGTGGATATTGCGGCAAGGTACAGGCACAGTGACTGGATCTTCGGAGCTGTGCTCAGGGATGCAACAAGTACATTCAATGCATGGCAGTTCAATGAGGATAAGCTGGTTATCGAGGTAGCCGATTCAGTGTTCAATGTTCCACCGGAGAACTCCCTGGAACTGACCCTGCCACGCCTTCACCTCGGGGTAGCAAGAAATTTCGTAATATCGGAAAAGGTATCACTGCTTGCCGAGTTCAATGCTGCGGTATCTTTTGAAGGGCAGACGGCAGCGGTATTGAGCAGCAGTCTTTTAGGTGCAGAACCTGTGCTCGGGGCAGAGTTGAATTACAGTAACCTTGTCTATCTCAGGGCCGGACTGGGGAATGTGCAGCAGATAACCGAATTCGGCGGAAATAAGAGGCTGCTGGCTGATCCTTCGGCCGGACTTGGACTTCAGCTTGGCAGTTTCTACCTTGATTATGCGCTTGGCAATATCTCTCCACAGACCATATCGCTTTACTCACATATATTTTCGGTAAGGTATGTTTTCGGAGTGGAATGAAATGATGACCCAAATGAAGATAGCAATTGATTTTGACGGAACCATTGTTGAGGATGAATACCCGGACATAGGCAAGCCTATGCTGTTTGCCTTCGAGACGATGAGGGAACTGCAGAAACAGAAACATCAGCTGATCCTGTGGACCTACCGCTCGGGGAGCGAACTTGATGAAGCTGTTGATTTTTGCAGAAAGAACGGCGTTGAGTTCTATGCGGTAAACCGCAGTTATCCCGAGGAGGAGTACGAACCCGGGAGCAGCCGGAAAATACACGCCCATATCTTTATTGACGACCGCAATATTGGTGGTTTCCCGGGCTGGAGCAAGGTGTGGCAGATGCTGAATGGAGAGGCCGGAGATAACGACGGAAGCGGTATGCCTTTGCAGGCAGACAGTAGAGGTGGTTTATGGAGAAGACTCATTGGGAAATAAAATCTTTAAAAAATATGATGCATACCATTTTTGAACTTAGCACCTTTATAAAAGTAAGGGCTTCGGCTCTTTCTGCCACAGCAGCTTTACTTCTGGCTGCTAATCCTGTCCTGCACACAGGATGCTCCGAACAACCCGCCGCCGGTAACGGAGCACGGGAGACAAGGGTTGAGGAAGAGGTCACTGCCACTCCTGTGCCGGCAAGGGGACGAATTGCCAGTCCCAATGACGGGCACGCTTTTATAATTGGTGACGATATTGCTATTGATGTCGAATTTGATGATGATCCCGTGGGTATAGCTGAGGTGACAATGGTTGTTGATGGCAGGGATACTGAATTTGAAGGGAACATTTCGGGTACCATAACATGGGATTCGGGTGACTGGCCGACAGGAACAAGGCGTATCAGGATTTCAGTGGTCTATGAAGACGGCAGCAGGGAGAATTTGCAGTTAAGGGTGGTGCTCTATTCTGACATATCGCCGGTTCGCTACACATACAGGATTGTGAACAGTTACCAGCATGACATAAGGGCTTTTACACAGGGACTGGTTTACCATGAAGGATACCTGTATGAATCTACCGGCCAGTACGGAAGGTCAACACTCAGAAAGGTCAGGCTTGAAACCGGAGAAGTGCTGAGAAGCCTGAACCTTGACAGGCAATTGTTCGGAGAGGGACTTACCGTGTTAAACGGTAAGCTTTACCAGCTCACATGGCAGTCACGCGTAGGGTTCATTTACGATCTGGAATCTTTCAGGCTGCTGAACAGGGTTCACTATGAAACTGAGGGCTGGGGCCTTACCAATGACGGCATCAACCTCCTCAAGAGTGACGGGTCACATTATATCTACATCCTTGATCCGCAATACTTCTCCGAAACCGGCCGCATAGAGGTGTATGACAATAACGGCAGGGTTGACGGGCTGAATGAACTGCAGTATATCGACGGGATCATCTATGCGAATGTGTTCGCTACCGATGAAATAGTTATGATAGAGGCGACCTCAGGCAGGGTTACCGGTGTGATTGATCTTACAGGATTGCTTGACAGGAGATATCATCATCCCAACCTCGACGTCCTCAACGGAGTTGCGTGGGACAGTGAAAATGACCGGCTTTTTGTAACAGGCAAGAACTGGCCGAGGCTTTTTGAAATTGAGCTGACCAGGATGTAGGTGAAAAAGAAATGGATATCAGGGCCGGTAGCCGGGCATTGTTATTCAGGCGGACCTTCCTATAAGGACTTTAATGCTTCCTGGTATTATATTAAAGGTGAACGGACTGTGGCCCAGTGATTCGCCATCAGTCTCAAGGTGTATTAAAGGCTTGCTGTCTATGTAAATTGATTTGCCCCTGTAAGTCTCAACCATTGGGTGCTTGTTGATTGTCCCGTTATACAGTCTTTTAATGTTGAGAATAACATCGTGTTTTTTGATCTTGTTTATGACCGTGATGTCAAAAAGTCCGTCATCAGGAACTGCATCGGGAAGGGCCATCATGCCTCCGCCATTGTATTTGCATATGCCGATGCTGATATTGAAAATATTGTTTCTGATCTCGGTCGAATCTATTTTTATGGTCGTTTGGGTGTGACGGTATTTCAGCAGGCTGGTCAATATACTTTTGAGGTATGCCCATGAACCTCCTTTACCGGCTTCCTTGAGCTTATTGGTCTTGCTTACGACAAGTGCATCAAATCCTATGCCGGCAATATTAACGAAATATCTCCTGTATTCGTTACTGCCGCTGTAATACTTTACTACACCTGCATCCTGGATGAACCCGTTGTTCATTTTTATTGTTGAGATCGCCTGTTCATAGTCCCGGGGAATGCCGAACATTCTTCCCCAGTCATTGCCTGTTCCCACGGTAATCATGCCCAGGGATATTTCCGGTGTAGGATATCTTTTTTGCATGAAGATCCCGTTGACAACCTCGTTCATGGTCCCGTCACCGCCTACTACGATTATTTTTTTAAAACCCTCTTCTATATGTGAGACGGCAATTTCAATAGCATGCCTCGGCGATAATGTGAATACCGCTTTATAGGTCAACCCGGCCTGATCCAGCAACGATGATATCTTTCCCCAGTCCTTTTTACCTCTTCGTCTGCCTGCATTCGGGTTCACTATTACCAGCCAGGTGTTCTCAAATTCTGATGTCATATTTTTAATTAACAGGGAGCTGTGCTGATTCTCATCTTATTTAAGGCTTCAAACCTATACTTTTTTTATTTATTACACAAACACCGTGTTGTTTTCCGTCTGACGGCAGCAGCCATAATTGCAGGGACTCATATTTATAAACAAAAACAACGATGTCATTCAACACCCTGAGATGACAGGATGTTGCTAATGAGTTATTTCCAAACCAGATGTTGATAAACTGTTGAAAAGCCCGGTTTCATTGTTAAAAACTAGGGTTTGGCTAACCTTATCAGTTCTCCTATTTAAGTTGTAATTTTGGACTTTCTGAGATTTTTTTTAACTATCATTGTCCTGTTTTTTAAACTACAATTTAGATGGCCAAAATAATTGCAGTAGCAAATCAGAAGGGGGGAGTTGGTAAAACAACTACAGCAATAAATCTTTCAGCAAGCCTCGCGGTGCTTGAGAGCAGGGTGCTGCTCATAGATGCTGATCCGCAGGCAAATGCAACATCAGGTATGGGATTCGATATCCGTACAATTAAAACAAGTATTTATGAATGCCTTATCGATGATGTTGATCCAAACAGCATTATCATTAACACAGAGGTAGAAAGGCTTGACATTATACCTTCCCATATTGACCTTGTAGGTGCAGAGATAGAGATGACAAATATGCCGGCAAGGGAGCAGATCCTGAAGTCTGTCATATCCAGGATAGAGGACAGGTATGATTTTATTCTGGTGGACTGCTCTCCGTCACTCGGGCTCATTACACTGAACGCACTTACAGCTTCAGATTCTGTACTGATCCCGGTTCAGTGCGAATATTTTGCACTGGAGGGCCTTGGTAAGCTGCTTAACACCATCAAGATAGTGCAAAGCAGGCTCAATACGTCGCTTGAAATCGAAGGGTTCCTGCTTACGATGTATGATTCAAGGCTGAGGCTGTCAAACCAGGTGGTGGAGGAGGTCAGGAAACATTTCCAGCAGATGGTATTTGAAACGATTGTACAGAGGAATATAAAACTCAGCGAGGCTCCCAGTTTCGGCAAACCTGTGCTGCTTTATGATGTAAATTCAACAGGTGCCGTAAACTATCTCAATCTTGCCAGGGAGCTTCTGCAGAATAATGACAAGACAAAAATGAGTGATGCCGAGAAAATTATAGAGTAGCACTGTTTCAATAAAACAAGAAAATCAGGATAATGGCTGCAAAGAAAAATGCATTGGGACGGGGCCTCAGCGCACTGATTACCGAGGAAGAGCCCTCACGCAGGCGGGAAGGCCTGCCCTGGTATGATGAGATAAGCCTCAGCATGATCGAAGCAAACCCGTTTCAGCCAAGGACCAGGTTTGAGGATGAACCCATCCAGGAGCTTGCCTCTTCGATAAGGGAGCTTGGTGTTATCCAGCCCATTATTGTCCGGCAGAAAGATGACGGAAGATACCAGCTCATTGCAGGGGAGAGACGTATGAGAGCTGCCGGAATTGCAGGCCTTGACACGATACCTGCCTGGATAAGGACGGCTGATGACCAGGCATTGCTGGAGATGGCCCTTGTTGAGAATATTCAGAGGGAAGACCTTGATGCCATTGAAATAGCAATAAGTTATCAGCGGCTGATGGAAGAGTGCAGCCTCACCCAGGAAAACCTTAGTCAAAGGGTAGGTAAAAAGAGGTCGACAATATCAAACTATATCAGACTGCTGAAGCTGCCGGCTGAGATACAGCTTGGCATAAAACACCGGCAGATAACTATGGGTCATGCAAGATGCCTTATCAGTATTGACAATCCTGATGCACAGCTTGAGATTTACAATAGGATAATCTCCAACGACCTGTCGGTCAGGAAAGTTGAAGAGATGGTCAGGAAAATGGAGTCCGCTGAACCTGTGGATACTACAGATGAAAAGCAGTCAAAGAGTGAGCTTGACGGCTACGAAACGCTACGTGACCACCTTGCAGGATATTTCGGTACCGATGTTCAGTTCAGGAGAAATGAAAAGGGCAAGGGTAAGATAGTCATTCCTTTCGGCTCAAATGATGAACTGGAACGGATCGTGGGATTGCTTGACAAGCTCAATACTTAAATCCTCCCGCAGTTCGTTATTGAGAGGTACCTGAATTTTTACCGTTTTGATAACAAGATCCCTAAACTCATATATCTTCAAGCTGGTACTGTTGCTTGCAACTGTGGCCGGCTATCAGGGTTATGCCGGCCAAACCGGACAGGATGGCTTTGTGGCAGGATCGGATCCCGGATCCCAAACTGCAGCACTGACACCGGAAGACACCCTTTATACAGGTGTCACCGTTTTTGAAGGTGATGACCGGTTTATTCCCGATCCGCGAAAAGCGGCTATCTATTCGGCGGTTCTTCCCGGACTTGGACAGGTTTATAACCGCCGGTACTGGAAAGTGCCTATTGTATATGGCGGTTTTGCCGCCCTCTCATGGTATGCGATGTTCACCCATGATGAGTATGCCAGATACAGGAATGCGCATAGTTTCCGTATTGACGGCAATCCGGAGACAATAGATGAGTTTGCAGGTGATTTCAGGTATACCGAAGATGTGCTGAAGAGGTTCAGGGATTACTACCGCAGGCAGCGTGACCGCTCCTATATCTGGATCGCGGCCTTTTACGCCCTCAACATTATTGAGGCCACCGTAGATGCTCATTTTTTTGAGTTCGATGTGAGCGAGGATCTTGGGATGAAGGTCAGCCCCGTTATGACATTTCCCGGTCAGCCGGTTGCCGGAAAACCGGGATTCAGTCCCGGAATGGGTGTCAGGTTCAGTGTGAAATTTTAATATATTTGCAGCAGATAATTGTGAGCCTGATATGAAAAGACCTGTATACATCCTGTGTTCGACCCTGGCATTTCTCTCTCTGATATCATTTACTGCCCGGGGAGATGAAACCGATACTCTCCCTGGTCGAACCGCTGTGCATGAAAACGACACTCTGCCGGAAGGCATTATTGCCACTGCAGAGGAGACCATGCCTGAAATATCCGATCCTGTTGAACTGGATTTTGAAAGCAATCTTGACAGCCTGCTCAACCTCTGGTACGTCAGGAATGCTCCCCGCCGGATCAGGACCGAGCCACTTGGCGACAGCTCTGATTTTGTCATTCCCTCTTTCCCGGATTCGGTTTATATAGAAAGGCTGGCAAGGTTACCGTCTGTAATTGATCTCTCCTTCAACAATGTTGTAAGGAACTATATCAATGTCTATACTGTGAACCGCAGGGAGCAGATGGAAGTGATGCTTGCCCTGACCGAGTATTATTTTCCGCTCTTTGAGCAGATACTGGACTATTATGATATCCCGCTTGAACTGAGGTATCTGCCTGTCGTTGAATCTGCGCTCAATCCGCGTGCTGTATCAAGGGCCGGTGCCACGGGGATCTGGCAGTTTATGTTCGGCACGGCAAGGATGTATAACCTGACAATGAACTCACTTGTGGATGAGCGGCGTGATCCGTATGCTTCGACACATGCAGCCGCAAAGTACCTGAAACACCTGTTTGAGATATACAATGACTGGACACTTGCCCTTGCCGCCTATAACTGCGGTCCGGGTAATGTTAACAGGGCCATAAGAAGGGCAGGGGGCTCAAGGGATTACTGGAGCATTTACTATTTCCTGCCAAGGGAAACAAGGGGTTATGTGCCTGCATTTATTGCTGCAACATATGCAATGAACTATTACACGGAGCATGCCCTGAGGCCGGCAGACCTGGAACTGCCCCTCTTTACCGATACTGTGATTATTAACAGGAACCTTCATCTCATGCAGGTTGCAGAGGTACTGGATATTCCGGTCAGTATGATAAGGGACATGAACCCGCAGTACCGGCGCGATGTGATCCCTGCAGATGAAAGACCTTTTACTTTAAGGCTGCCGGCAGGGGAGACAACCAGGTTTGTTGGCCTGGCCGACAGTGTTTATGCGTACCGGGCAGATCATTACCTGAGACGGGAGAACCTTGTTGTTGCACCCGGTCGTCCCGGAGTGATGCCTGATCCGCCGGCAGGCCGCTCACAGTTGAATTATACGGTCAAAAGCGGCGATAATCTCGGATTTATTTCACAATGGTTCAATGTCAGGGTATCCGACCTGAGGCACTGGAACGGTATAAGCGGCAACCTTATACGGACAGGACAGAGGCTTGTAATATACGTGCCTTCAGATCAGACCAATTATTATAATGAGGTCAACAATCTGAGCTTTGCAGCAAAACAGGCACGTGTCGGCAGGACACCATCAGCTAACCGGGCTGATGTTACTGTCGTTAGTGACGAATCGGGAGAGTTTCTCTATTATACGGTTCGCCGTGGAGATACCCTTTGGGGTATAGCGAGGCAGTTCCCGGGAGTTAGTGAGCGTGACATACTGAGGCTTAACAGTCTGAGTAACGCCAACCGGATCTACCCGGGCCAGCAGCTCAGGATCAAACCGGCAGGATAGGAGCGTATACTGCAGATACCTGGTTCCTCGCATCTTTGCCGGCAATGACGGGCGGTTATGTCAAACAGTCGTATGAAAAACCAGGTTAATCCACTTACCGTCTTGCTTTTCATCTCTGCCGTATTCATTGTTCTTGCGGCTGTATCGCTGTTTTTTCCGCCGGAAGGCATAAAGATCAGCGATGATTTCCGGTTCAGGTTTCCCAACCTGGAATCGGTACTGCAAACTGATATACCTGAGTATGCAGATATATCCCATTTAACGGAACGATACCGGCCGGATGAAGAGTTTGCAGGCGGGGAGTGGACGGGCAGGGATACTGTTGTCGACACGGTCAGGGATACAGCCGGACCTGATGCAGGACCTGAAATGGATGAGGGATTACTGCAGCCGGCTTCAGAAGCAGAAAAGAAGGCGGAAGTTAATGATGTGACAGGTGACGGCAGACCTGCTTCGGCTAACGGTGAACATGCCATGACTGACACAGAACCTGCTCCTCCTGGTGAAGAACCTGTCCCGGCTGATGAAGGCAGGCTAAGGGAGGTCATATTCCCGCTGGAGTTGCCGGATGGTGAGATCAAAGTGCTTGATCCCTTTTTCAGCCACCTCCATAATGCCGGTGAAGGAGGGGGTGCTATGAGGATAATTCATTATGGCGATTCGCAGATTGAGAACAACAGGATCACCTCCGCATTGAGAAACAGGATGCAGGCCAGGTTTGGAGGAGGTGGTACCGGTATGTTCCCGGTTATTTCACCTGCACCGCACAATGCATCTGTCAGGGTAATGACCGGCGGGAACTGGGTGAGGTACACACCGCTTGAGCGAGCCAGGGAGAGCAGGGAGGACTTCCGGTACGGTTTGCTGATGTCGTTCTGCTCGCTTGAGCCTGTAACCGGCGGCAACACTGAAGGGGCTTTTACGCTCAGGCCAACGGGACTGGGCCCGGCCCGCTCACGTGAGATGGAGATGCTGACAGTTTTCACAGGATTTAACAGCAGCCCGTTTACTGTCGAGTTGCTGTCGGGGGAGCAGAGAATTGATGCAGACCTGATCTTCCCGTCCGATTCACTTGTGTTTGCAAGGTGGTTGCTTCCGAACGGAAGTGCAGAGTATACTGTCCGGTTTGCCGGCCGGGGCAGTCTCCCTGTTTTTTCGGTGTCGGTTGACAATTACCTGGGAGTCGGTATTGACAATGTGCCGATGAGGGGAAGCAGCGGACTCGAATTTTCCAGGAGCAGCCGGGAACCCATGGCAAAAATGATGGAGTTGCTGAACGTCCGGCTACTTATATTGCAGTTTGGTGTAAATGTTGTTCCGGATATTGCCGATGACTATACATGGTACGAGAACTCACTGGTCAGGCAGTTGAATTACCTGAAGTCACTTTCACATGACATTTCAATAATTGTAATCGGAGTATCGGACATGTCGTTGACAAGACCCGGAGGATATTATGAATCTTTTCCCAACATAGGTCTTATCAGGGATGCCCAGAGGCGTGCCGCCTTCCGTTCAGGCGCGGCTTTCTGGGATCTATACGGGGCAATGGGGGGAAGGAATTCCATGCCATCGTGGGTGAATGCCGATCCGCCGCTCGGACAGGCCGACCATGTTCATTTTACCTTCCGTGGTTCGGCACTTATAGGTGATCTGCTTTATGATGCCATAATGCAGGGGTACGAAAGGTGGCTGGAGAGTAACTAATTTAGGACATAACCTTTATGCAGATGGACCTTTTCCCTGGAATTTTAAAATATTCGGAAGAGACACCCATGCTTTTTACACGCCTCTATTTCTGGGGCTTCTTCCTGGTACTGCTCGTGGGTTACAGCCTGGTATACAAAAAGAACACCCTGCGCAATGCCTGGCTCTTTGCGATGAGTCTCTTCTTCTATTACAAGTCGGGCGGCTATTTCTTTTCGCTCCTGGTCTTCTCAACAATAGCAGATTTTGCCCTGGGGCATCTGATTTTCAATGGAGGCAGCAGGTTTCGGAAACGATTGTGGCTGGCAGCAAGCGTAACAGTGAATTTAGGGCTGCTGGCATATTTCAAGTACGCCTATTTTCTGACCGGACTGGTCAACAGGGTTGCCGGAACCGATCTCGAAGTTGTCAATTTTTTATCGCTGCTTTACAACAGTCTGGCCGGAGGGAGCATGGATGTCTCGGTAATTGTGCTGCCAGTGGGAATATCCTTCTTCACCTTTCAGACAATCAGCTATACTGTCGATGTGTACCGGGGCAAGCTCCGACCGGTGGGTAACATCATTGATTTCGGTTTTTATGTTTCATTCTTCCCCCAGCTTGTGGCGGGTCCTATAGTACGCGCGGCTGAATTCATGCCCCAGCTTTATGCTTCCTTCAAACTTACAATGCAGGAGATGGGCCATGCAATTTTTCTGGTGCTGAGCGGGCTGGTAAAGAAGATGGTGATATCCGACTATATTTCGGTGAATTATGTTGACAGGGTGTTTGACAATCCGCTGGCATATTCGGGATTCGAGAACATGATGGCTGTTTACGGGTATTCGGTGCAGATATACTGTGATTTTTCGGGCTATACCGATATTGCGATAGGAGTGGCGCTGCTTTTGGGCTTCAGGCTTCCGGTTAACTTCAACTCACCTTACAAGGCAGTTAACATAACAGACTTCTGGAGAAGGTGGCACATTTCGTTATCCACATGGTTGAGGGATTATCTCTATATCCCTCTCGGGGGAAGCCGGAAAGGCTTGCTACGCAGGTATGCCAACCTGATAGTGACTATGCTGCTGGGCGGATTGTGGCATGGCGCAGATCTGAGGTTCATCCTGTGGGGCGGGCTTCACGGTGTTGCACTTGCCGTTCATAAGGCGTGGCAGGGTATATTCCCCGGCAGCGGAACAGGAAGGCGCATGCCGGGTTTGAGGAAATTCCTTTCGGTTTTCATCACATTCCAGTTTGTCTCTTTCGCCTGGCTCTTTTTCAGGGCTGAAGGCATGTATGAGGTGAATGCAATGGTTTCGCAGATGCTCAGCAGTTTCGGAGGCGACCTGGTTCCCGGAATGACCATTGCTCACAGAAACGTCTTTTTGCTTATGGCGCTTGCTATGATCATACACTGGCTTCCGGCAAGGCTGAAGGAGTATTACAGGGGCGCATTCATAAGGTCACATCTTCTTATCAAGATTGCGGCAGCCGTTTTGATTGTATTTCTAATATACCAGGTACGGTCGGCCGAAACGCAGCCATTTATCTATTTCAGGTTCTGACAGACGCTGTCAGTTCTGCAGGTGCTGATGTACGCCTGTTGTACGGTACCGGACAGCAGGCAGGTATACGCCGCATTCTTAAAGTTTGTTTTAGTGGCGGATATTCAGTGGATTAATGATGATGGCACAAACATTGATTGAAGTTAAAACATGCCCGGCCTGACATGAACTAAAATAATGATAAGAATAAATTTTATATTATGAAGAAGAACGTTTTTGCCTCTATCCTGGTTTGCTTTATTGTAACAGCCGGCCCTGTGAGCGCGCAGAATGACGAGGTTCCTGAAACCAGGCCCTTTCAGTTAAGTGTTTTCCCCCTTGTCGGCACAGAGGGTGCCTACAGCCATAACTATGTTTACAATGTATCGCTGAATCTGTTCGGGGGAGTCACAGGAGGTGTTGACGGAATTGAATTCGGGGGATTCCTGAATATCAACAGGTATTCGGTTACCGGACTACAGGCTTCAGGATTTGGAAATATCACAGGCGGAGAGGTTGATGGAGTGCAGTTTTCAGGTTTCCTTAACGTGAGCGGTTCGAACGTTAAGGGAATACAGGGAGCAGGCTTTCTGAACGTTGTAAATGGCGAAGCCAGGGTACTTCAGGGTGCCGGTTTTGGCAATATTATTGACGGTAATGCAAGAGGTCTGCAGGGCAGCGGTTTTGCCGGGGTTACTTCGGGCAACTTTGAAGGTGTTCAGGCTTCGGGGTTTGGCAGTGTGACCGGGGGGAAGCTCACTGGCGTACAGATATCGGGTTTTGCCGGAATTGCCGGGGAAGTAGATGGTGTTCAGGGCTCCGGATTTGTAAATGTGGCCGGCAAGGTTGAGGGTATACAGGCAGCCGGAATCGTTAACGTGGCCGGAAATGTAAAGGGAGTGCAGGTAGGTCTTGTGAATATTGCCGACTCGGTTGACGGGTTGCCGATCGGACTGGTAAGTATTGTAAGGGACGGTTACAGGAAGGTTGAATTGTATGGAGGAGATGCCATGAACATTGGCATTGGGCTGAAGACAGGTGTGAGAAAATTTTATAATATTTTAACATTTGGAACTCAATTTTTGCAGGATAATACAGTTATTAGTTACGGATACGGTATTGGTTCGGAGTTTAACCTCCGGGATGACCGTTACCTGAATGTTGAGATCATTTCGCATCACCTTATGGAGAAAAGGTGGTGGGAATATGACAGGGTAAATGTACTGAACCAGCTTCGGGTAACATATGCCGCAGATCTTGATGACAGATGGCAGTTTTTTGCAGGCCCTGTACTGAATTTTCAGGTGATAAGAGAGGGCCGCGAAGGAAACAACGGAACCAGGATTGCACCATACCATATCTTTGAGTTTAGCAGCAGGCATGCTGACACCTGGGTTTGGGCAGGTATAAACGCAGGATTCAGGTTTTGGTAGTTTTTCATAATTTAGGTTAAGTTTTAGGTTTATAGGTGGGTTAATTTGGTTCGGTGGGGGAGTACGTAAGTGCTTCCCCACCGTTTTATTGTAAGGGGCGATACGGTTGCTTACAGATAGTCAGCTTCACCTTTGCTGCCTCCGGTGAACGGGGCAACGGCCCTCTTGTAAATACCCTGCACCCATGCGATTGCCATGCCGTAATTGGTTACGGGCACCCCGGCGTCGGCTGCCTGCCTGATCCTGTTAATGAGCTGCCTGCGTGTTATAACGCACCCCCCGCACTGTATTACCAGCGCATAATCTGTTACCGGCCGGGGCCATTCAGCCAGTCCCCCGACCACTTCGAACTCCAGCTTTTTGCCGGTAAAGTTGCTGATCCACCTGGGTATCTTGACACGGCCGATATCATCGCACGATACATGGTGGGTACACGATTCAAGAATCAGGATGCGGTCACCGTCTTTCAGGTCAGATATTGCAGGCGTTCCTTTCAGATATAGCTCAAAGTCTCCTTTCTGCCTTGCAAGAATGATGCTGAAGGAGGTCAGCATGATATCCGGGGGTATCGAGGCATCCGCCTTTACAAAGATCTGGCTGTCGGTTATTGCCAGCCTGGGCCGTATACCTGTTTTTCTCAGGAAGGCATCCACCTCCCTCTCCTTGAGGACCACTGCCACACAGTCATTGTCAATTATATCGCGTATAGCCTGTACCTGCGGCAGGATAAGCCTTCCTGCCGGTGCCTGCACATCGATGGGTGTAATGAGAAGGACAATGTCACCATGGCTCAGAAGATCACCCACCAGTCCCGCGCTACTCCATGCCGACCCGGGAATTGACGACCTTATTGCTGAGATTATCTCTTCAGGGTATTTGCCGTCAACACTGCTGAACTCAATGACACCGGTCCCGGTATATTTTTCAATCAGGTCTTTTGTTCCGGCTGAAAGCTTTTCAAGGTCGGACTTGCTGTGCACAATTATGAACGGCAGTCTGAGTTTCCGGAATTCGGCCACCAGTCTCTTTTCCGGCTTTTCAAAGTTGTTCCGTGTAATGACCAGGATAGCCAGGTCGACTGTGTGAAGGGTATGCAGGGTTTTGGAGATGCGTTTTTCTCCAAGTTCGCCGGTGTCATCCGATCCGGCCGTATCAATAAGAACTACCGGTCCGAACCCCGTAATCTCGAATGACTTTCTGACCGGGTCGGTCGTTGTGCCGGCTACTTCGCTTACTATTGCTATTTCGTGACCCGCCAGCATGTTTATAAGGGTGCTTTTACCGTTGTTTCGCCTCCCGTATATGCCAATATGCGGTTTGGTGTCTTTTCCTCTTTGCATGATATCCCTGGTTATTATTATGCTAAATTAGGGTTTTTTAAAATTTATCGATGCCTGCCGGCAGCGATAAACTTTCCGGATAGCTCCGGTTTTAGTATTTTTACAATATCGCTGGAAGCAAAATTGTGATTGTTATGCACTATTATCCTGAAAAAATAGCATTGTCTGTCAAATCTTCGAAGCTTCTCCGTCGTCTGTTCAGTGAGAACCCACGACTGAAAAAGATATTTTCCGGATCGGATACTGAGGATAAGGCAAAGGAATTGATACGCAGGTGGGCCGAAGAGGTGCTGGATACAAACATACATGCTCTGGCATATTACCGTAGGGAAGAAAAGGGGCCTGAGGCATACGGAAGATTACGCTGGCAGGACCTGGCTGCTATACGGATCCTGGATTATCTTGACAACGCCGGCCGGGGATTTCCGAATCCATACAGGAGTGGGGAGATCACGGTAAGTGACCCATTCAACCTTCTGTGGCTTGGGTCCAGGAACGGGACAGGCGGAGCCAAACCCCTTTTCTTTGACGATATGATCAATCTCTTCAGGCAGCTTACGGGACAGCTTCCCCGGGGCAGGCCGGACAAGCAGAAGGTGGAACAGTGGATGAATCGGTGGAGGCACGGTCTGGAACCGGAGATCATAAAAGAACGTGGGAAGAACAGGGAAAGGATCATAAGGGTGCTGGTGGAGAGGATTGAAAGCTGCGAACCGGGTGAGACCAGGTATTTTTTCAAGGAGGGAATGAGTTACGATGAGAAGGTCGCAAAAGTAAAAGAATGGTGGGACGACTATATGTTTCACCTGAGGTTTGCAGTCAGGTCGCCAGCTTTGCTGAACGAGCTGCTGGACTATTCTCTCGATCTTGATACCCAGAAATTACTGGAAAGAGCTGAGAAAAAGGGTATACCATTCTTTGTCAATCCCTATTATATATCCCTTCTTAGTACCAGGACCCCGGGATTTACTGCCGGAGCGGATCTTGCAATACGGCACTATGTAATATATTCCAAACCGCTGATTGATCAGTTCGGAAATATTGAGGCATGGGAGAAGGAGGATAAGGTTGAGCCCGGAAAGCCGAATGCTGCGGGATGGCTGCTTCCCTCTCACCACAATGTGCACCGGCGGTATCCTGAAGTTGCCATTATGATACCTGACACAATGGGCAGGGCCTGCGGGGGACTTTGTGTATCCTGCCAGAGGATGTATGATTTTCAGAGGGGCAACCTTAATTTCAACCTTGACAAGCTGAAGCCCAAAGAGACCTGGGATGAGAAGCTGAAAAGGCTGCTTGATTATTACGAAAGTGATACGCAGCTCAGGGATATCCTGATCACCGGGGGAGATGCACTGATGAGCCGCGACAAGTCTCTTGAAAAGATACTCGATCAGGTTTATGATATGGCTGTCAGGAAGAGGGAGGCCAACAAAAAGAGACCTGATGGTGAAAAATATGCCGGGATACTGAGGATAAGGCTTGGTACCAGGCTGTTGGCCTATCTTCCCCAGAGGGTAACTCCCAGTCTGCAGCAGATTCTCGCCGGCTTCAGGAAGAAGGCTGCGGCAGCGGGCATTAAGCAGTTTGTCGTACAGACCCATTTTGAAAGCCCCATGGAGGTGACACCTGAAGCCGAAATTGCTGTCAGGAGACTGATAGATGCCGGATGGATGGTTGTCAACCAGCTTGTCTTCACTTCCGCAGCATCAAGGAGGGGGCATACTGCCATGCTGAGAAAGGTGCTGAACGACATCGGTGTTGTAACCTATTACACATTTTCGGTCAAGGGATTCCTTGAAAACACATTCAACTATGCAACCAATGCACGTGCCGTTCAGGAGCAGGAGGAGGAGAAGTATATAGGTGCCTTAACCGGTAATTACCGTGAGAAGATCAGGAGCCTCTCTGATGAGCCGGAGAGGATGAAAGAGAACCTTGAAGCTATCAGGGAAGAAAACGGTATCCCGTTCCTCGCGACGGACAGGAACGTGATCAATCTTCCGGCAGTCGGCAAGAGCATGACATTCAGAACTATAGGCATAACAAGGTGGGGGCGCCGCATACTCGAGTTTGATCATGATCACAACCGCTGGCACAGTCCTATTATAAACAAGCTGGGAAAGATGATCATAATAGAGAGTAAACCTGTGGGTGAATATCTTCATCAGCTTGAGGACATGGGTGAGAATATAGATGAATACCTGAGCATATGGGGGTATTCGATAGGTGAGACCGAACCCAGGATGCCGCTGTTCGAGTATCCTGAATACCCTTACAGGATCACAGAGGAGATATCAAACCTTGAGATAGGGTAAATTCTGGCTGTTAACTTTTTTTTTGCCGGTTAAACAAAGCTGCCAGCAGATTTGTTACTTGATAAAAACCGGCATGAAGACAATAGTTTCTATAGTTGCCCTTATCATAACAATCTCCTTTTCCGGAATTGCTCAAATCACGCATTTTACCCGGGAAGGAAAGATATCCTTTTTTTCTTCAGCTCCGATTGAGGATATAGAGGCTGTAAACAGCAGGGTTCAGGCTCTTCTTGACAATTCCTCGGGAGAGATCGCAGTCAGAATGAGGATTGAGGATTTTCAGTTCAGAAAGTCTCTCATGCAGAAGCATTTCAATGAAAACTACATGGAGTCGCATAATTATCCCGAAGCCAGGTTTGATGGATATATTGAGGGTTTTGATGAATTTGCCGAAGATGGTTACCCCGATGAAGTTACCGTAAGGGGAAACATGACCATACGTGGTGTTACCAACGAGGTTGCGGTTGCCGGGTCGTTCAGAAGGTCGGGTCCGCATTATGTATGCCGTGCGGTTTTTCCTGTAAGCCTGGAAGATTATGATATCAGAATTCCCAGGATGCTGGTCCGCAACATCGCCGAAGTCGTAGAGGTTACAGTGGATATAAGGCTGGCTCCGGTAAATTGAATATTTCTATGAAGACATTTGCTGTATTAACCTTGTTGCTGACAGGTACATTGCTTACAGCCCAGATAACAGACAACATGTTTGATGAGTTTGGGGGATGGGATGATGTTGTCAGCCTGCCTCTCAAGACTTTCAGAAGCACCCGTATTGTTAATATGCAATCGGTCGAGAATCCTTATCCCGGTGAGCTTGCATTTACCGTAGGTCACCGTTTCGGGAACGTTCAGAGGGGCTTTTACAATATGTTCGGGCTGGATATGGCAACCATACGGCTGGGACTGGATTACGGGATAAATTCATGGCTGGCTGCCGGTATGGGGCGCAGCACATTCCAGAAAAACTGGGACGGTTATCTTAAGGCGAGATTGATCACCCAGGAAGGAAGGCTCCGGTACCCCTTCAGCCTTACCTACTACGCGGCTGCCTCGCAGGCGACAATACGCAACATTTACCCCGAACAGCATGACAACTTCCTTGACAAAACGAGTTTTATACACAGCCTTATGGTGAGCAGGAAGTTTTCAGAACTTTTTTCACTGCAAATCAGCTCCATTTTGTTAAGAAGCAGCTATCTGCCCGAGACCATGTCTGCTGTAAATCATTTTTCACTCGGAGCCGCAACAAGGGTCAGGCTGACCCCGATGACCCACCTGAACATCGAATATATTCCCTCAATCATCGATGATGGTGTTAACCGCACCAATCCGCTGTCAGTTGGTTTTGACATAGAAACAGGCGGCCATGTTTTTCAGCTTTTCTTTTCCAATACCCAGGGGATAGCTGATAAGGCCTGGCTTGTAAATACAACGGGGCAGTGGCAAGAAGGCGATATATTTTTCGGGTTCACTATTACACGTGTTTTTTATTTATGATTTTTTCGGAGAGTCTTTCAGGGATGTTTAACTTAGAATACAAATCATGCAAAGAAGAGAGTTTTTGTTAAGAACCATGCAGGCAGGCGCTGCTGTTGTAATTCCCCTTACCGTTGTCTCGTGCAGCAAGGATGATGATAATGATATTGATCCTCCTGACGGTAACGGAAATAACATCGTTATCGATCTGGATTCCCAGGATTACACACTGCTGAACACGGCTGGGAATGCTGTTGTCATTAATAATATTATCATTGCAAATATCGGGAATGACCAGTTTGTTGCCTTGTCCGCCGTATGTACGCATAACGGCTGTCAGATAACCTACAATCACTCAAACGGCAATTTCCCCTGTCCGTGCCATGGGTCGATATTTGCGGCAGACGGTTCCGTAGTGGAGGGCCCTGCATCAACTGCGGTAAAAAGATATACAATTGCCCGGGAGGACAATGTGCTAACCGTTCAACTCTGACCGGAAGCAAGAAAAAACCTTTCACTGAGGGGTTGATCTTCGCAACCGCTCCGGCGGGAAGATTCCTCATCGGATTGGTTTTTATCAGCCTCTCCTCGTGGAAATTTCCCCATTGGGTGCATCTTCGCAATCTCCCCGGCGGACTGTTTTTCCGGGTTCATTGTTAACCGGATTGGCCGGTGGCAAGTACCTTCATTGAGGCAGCAAGAAGGAAAAGGAATACTTCGCCTGTAACGAACCAGAAGCGTGAGATGACTGAGAATGTGACTGCACTCTGGGGTTCCATGCCACCGGCGACAAGGAATGAGACAAGGATTCCTTCCCTGACACCAATACCGGCCGGCAGGATAACAATCACAAAACCGTAGGTCATGGCTGCGGGCCAGATCAGCGCTGCAAGCGGACCTGCACTGCCAACAGTTAACGGACCTCCATCTCCATGTATTGAAAGCAGCAGCAGCCAGAATCCGGCTGACCACAGCAGCCAGAAAACCAGGACAGGGATGCTGACCTTCAAAAAAAAGGAGCCTTTCATCGGCCTGAAACTGAACTCTTTTTTCAGCACCCTCTCCAGAACCCGCCTGAAGATCCTGTGGAACCACCCCGAGAACAACAGGAATGAAAGAAGCAGCAGTACCCCGAAAATAATGATCCCGACCCATGGTCTCTTCAGGATAAGGAATGTTGGCGGCAGGCTCAGGATCATTCCCCACCAGACAAACAGTAACTGCTCCTGCAGTGATGCAAGCGACAGTTGCTTCATATGTCGTTTTCCTGAACTGATGTATGATGCGCGGCCCAGTATGACCCAGAACTTCCCGGGGATATATTTTGAGAATATATACAATCCGTGCGATATGACCGCCTTTACGATTCCTGCCTGGTGGCCTTCCTGCCGCATGGCAGCTGCCCAGCTTACTCCTCCTGTCACAAAGCCTGCAAAAAGCAGAAGCAAAGAAAGCGTAAGCAGCAACGGGTCAGGGGACAGGCCCTTGAAAACGATATATTCGGCACGGTACAGGTACCAGGCAAAGAAAAGCAGCGAAAGGTAGAGAAGGATGCGGAAAAGCCTTTGCATTTTCCAAAACTAAAGAAAAAAACTGAAACATGTTTCCTCGGTCCCTGCTGCGGAAAGATCATCCTTGCAGTGGAGCAGCCGGGGCTGCCGCAAGTTGCTGTTGACAGTTGGCAGTATGCTTTACGGAAAGATCATCCTTGCAGTGGAGCAGCCGGGGCTGCCGCAAGCTGCTGTTGACAGCCGGCTTTACGCCACGGCAAGGTCAGCCGGTCAGGTCGTCGAGCGAGAATCCTGTTTTGAGGAGATTTGAAGGTTTCAGTATCCCTGCCAGCCGTTCCCGGTCGATCAGCTGAAGTTCGTCGTTTGCCGCGTAAATGTCAATACCCTTCTCCTTCATGAGTGCCGCAAGCCGTCCGGCGCTGTTATAGCCTATGAAAGGCACAAGGGCGGTGGTTACCGATGGGCTGGCGAGAAGCCTGGCTTCGGACACCCGCCCGTCTATGGCCAGCTTTCCAAAAAGCTTGCCGGTCATTGATTCTGCTGCTGCGATAAGCAGTTTAAGACTTTCGATCAGAGCATGCCCAATCAGGGGTATATATGCGTTAAGGTCAAGGCATCCGGAAGCGGCAAGCGAGGTGATTAGCTGGTCATTGGCATATACCTTGCGGGAGGCGCTTATCACAAATTCGGGAATGACGGGGTTAACCTTACCGGGCATTACCGAGCTTCCGGCCTGCAGGTCTGGCAGGGTAACCTCGCCGCTGCCTGCAACGTCGGATGCAAGAAGGCGAAGGTCGGCGACCATCTTTTCGAAATTGACTGCGCAGGACTTGATGATGGCATGCACCTCGACAAGGCTGTCGTGGTTTGATGTGGCATCGGGCATGTTCTCGCTCCGGGCAACGGGCAGTCCGGTAAGCCTCTGCAGTTCGGGCACCACTTCCATGATGAAGTACCTGGGCACGGCAATCCCCGTACCTGCTGCACTGCCTCCCAGGTTAACGGTTTTTATCCTCTCGATGCATTTCGACACCCTCCACCAGTCCCTCGATAAAGCCTCATTATATGCCCCCAGCAGCATTCCCCATGAAGACGGTACCGCTGCCTGCATCTGCGTGTAGGCAATACGGATACTTCCCCGGTGAAGGGTTTCGGCTTTTTCGACCGATGCCCGCAGTCCGTTTATACGCTCTTCGAGCTCCAGGAGCAGCTTCATTACAGCAACCCTGAGTGCAGTAGGTACCACATCGTTGGTGCTCTGGTAAATGTTGGCGTGTTCGATGGGGTCGATCAGCGTGTAATTCCCCGGAAGGGAGCCCATCCTGACAAGTGCGGCATTGGCGATGATCTCGTTGACATTCATGTTTATGCTGGTGCCAGCGCCTCCCTGTATGGCAGGTACGATGAAATGGCCGGAATGTTTGCCGGCCGCCACTTCGGTCGCGGATGCCTCAAGGTTGTCAAGAATTTCTTCGCTCACTGCGGCGACGGCTCCGGGTATCCTGCCGTATTTTCCGGTGGCGGCCCTGATGAAGGAACGGCATGTACGGTAACATGCAAGCTTGGTAAGTCCCATTGCACGGTACCATTCGGTATGGAATGGCATCTCGCAGGGGAAGTTCTCAACCGCCCTTGCAGAGTGAATGCCGTAAAGGGCATCCTGGGGCAGCTCTTTTTCGCCGAGAAAATCCTTTTCGGTTCTCATATAGTCTGTTTTTCCGGTAACCGGATCGCCGCCTGCCGGCCTACCTGGAGATGGGCTGGGAGTAAGCTGCTACATCTTCTGCTGTTATCGCTTTGTCGCACAATATAATAAGTCTCTCAAGCACATTCCTGAATTCTCTTATGTTGCCGGTCCATGTTATCTTCTGCAACTCGGCAACGGCCTCTTCGGTTATCACCTTTGTCTGCATGCCGTATTCGCTGCAAATCTGTTCGTTGAAATGCTCAGCCAGCAACGGTATGTCTTCGGTACGCTCGTTCAGTGTGGGTACGTTTATCAAAATTACGCTCAGCCTGTGGTAGAGGTCCTCCCTGAAACGGTTTGCCGCTATCTCCTCTTTCATGTTCTTGTTAGTGGCTGCTATCACCCTGACATCGACCTTTATATCCTTGTCACTGCCTACAGGAGAGAGGCGGTTTTCCTGGAGTACCCTGAGTACCTTTGCCTGTGCCGCAAGGCTCATGTCGCCTATCTCGTCGAGGAAGATGGTGCCCTTGTTGGCCTGTTCGAACTTGCCCTTTCTCTCCTTGTGGGCGGAGGTGAAGGCGCCTTTTTCATGCCCGAACAGCTCGCTCTCGATCAGTTCGGAGGGGATTGCTGCACAGTTGACCTCAACAAAGGGTTGCGATGCCCGATGGCTCTTTTCGTGCAGCCACCTGGCTACCAACTCTTTGCCAGTTCCGTTTCTGCCGGTTATCAAGACCCTGGCGTCGGTGGGGGCAACCCGGTCGATCATCTCTTTTACCTTACGCATAGGTGGGGATTCTCCCACCATATCGCAGGTCTTGCTCACTTTTCTTTTAAGTGCCCGGGTCTCTGTAATCAGATCTGATTTGTCAAGCGCATTCCTTATGGTTATCAGCAGCCTGTTAAGGTCAAGCGGTTTTTCAATAAAATCATAGGCGCCCTTCTTGATAGCTTCTACCGCAGTATCGATATTGCCGTGGCCGGAAATCATTATTACCGGGATATCGGAGGCCTCTTCCATGATCTTGTCCAGCACTTCAATTCCGTCAATACCCGGCATTTTGATGTCGAGAAGTACAACATCATATTTGTTCTTTCTGAAAAGTTCCAGCCCCTCCTCACCGTCGGCCGAAAGGTCAATATTGTGCTTTTCGTATTCCAGCACCTCCTTCAGGGAGTTCCTGATGCTTTTTTCGTCATCAATAACAAGGATGTTTGCCATAGTATACCGGTATTGTAATTGGCCGGGGTGCCGGATAGCTTCTATGCAGACAGTATCTTTCTTTCGATGATTTCCGATACTGCCCCTTCCTTGAGGGAGTAATCTGACTGGATCATTGTCCGTATACCCAGGCGGCTGACGATAAAATTAACAAAAATGGCGGCAATAACAATCATTTCAACTCTCATGGGGTCCATTCCTTCCATCTCCAGCCTTTCGGCGGAATTGGATTCCAGCAGACGCCTGTGCAGCTTCTGGAAATCTTCCGGATCGATGATGAAAGCAGGAGAGTCGGTTCCGGGCGGGGTCTGAGCGTCTGGTACCAGGAGCGCTCTGAAGGTGTCGAAACTTCCTGATGAGCCTATGAGTATTTCAGGTTTGTGTTCCCGGGCGGCTTCAAGAAAATTTTCCAGTGAATTTTCGAAGTGGTTCTCAAATATTCTTATCTCTTCCTCCGTTACCGGGTCGGATGGTCTGAACTGTTCCAGCAGCCTTGCCATTCCCAAGGGGAAGCTTTGTTTCCAGTAGATATTCTTGCTGTCTGCTATGATCAGTTCATTGCTCCCGCCGCCAATATCGAGTACAAGGTGTTTAGTATCGCCCATATTAACGGCCTGCCGGACACCCCGGTAGATAAGTTCGGCCTCTTTGTCGCCCGATATCACCTGTATCCCTATATTGAACCTTTCGTACACTAAACGCACAAACTCAAGTCCGTTACCGGCCGAGCGGATTGCCGACGTTGCATATGCATAGATGTGATCAGCCTGATAGTCCTGAATATGCTTCATATGCCTCTCTATGGCATTCAGGCCCCTGTCAAAAGCCTTTTTGCTGATTATGCCTTTTGTTATTCCGGTTTCACCAAGTTTGACAGGCTCCTTACGGCTGAGCAGGATCTTCCTGGTTTTGTTCCCTCCTGTCTGTATGATCAGCAGATTGAAAGTATTTGTGCCAAGGTCGAGTATTGCGTAAATCATTTATAATAGTTAAAGTGATCAGCCGGTGTACCTGATCCATTTCCACAGCTCCCTGTAATTGACTTTTTTGCCGTACATAAGGATGCCGGTGCGGTATATCTTCCCTGCCAGCCAGGTGGTAAAAATAAAAGTGGCAACAAGGAGGCCGGCCGACAGAGCCACCTCCCAAAACGGCACGCCAAAGGGTATCCTTGCCATCATTATTATTGGCGATGTGAAGGGGATTAAAGAGAACCAGAATGCGATCGGCCCGTACGGGTTCATTATGGCATTCATCATCACAATGATGGAGATGATCAGGGGAATTGTTATCGGCAGCATGAACTGCTGGGTGTCGGTTTCGTTGTCAACCGCCGATCCTATTGCAGCAAAGAGCGAAGCATACAGAAGGTAACCTCCCAGGAAGTAGAACAGGAATGAAAGCAGCATGACACCAAAGTTGATCGACGAAATTGATGCGAACATTTCGCCGAACCTGTCATGAGAATCATCTGCAACCGGATGTGATTGCTGCAGAGTGCCTGAAGTAAAAAGTTCCTCAGCCACCACGGTTTCTGATGAAGGGGTGCCAATGTCGGGAAAGAAAAGCTGCTGTGACACTACTACCAGCACAAAGCTGAGAACTACCCAAAGCAGGAACTGGGTCAGCCCCACAAGACCGATTCCCACGATCTTACCCAGCATAAGCTGAAAAGGCCTTATCGAAGACACAATGATCTCAACCACCCGGCTGGATTTCTCCTCAATGACACCCCTCATTACCTGGGCGCCAAAAAGGAAGATAAAAAAGTAGATAAGGAAACCGCCGACATACCCGACTATCATGGCCAGTTCTGAAAAACTCTCTTTCTCACCACCGTCGTCCTGCCAGATGATGGTTCGGATACTGACCCGGGTCCTGACCGACTCCAGTATCCTGTCGATATCTTCAATATCATATGCTGCAAGCTTTTGCCTTTCAAGCTCTTTTTCCAGTGCATTTGCGATATGCATTCTTATATTCATGCCTGGCTGGCGGTCGGACATAAGCTGTACAGCCGAAGGGGTGGAGGCAATTATATGTGCTATATACAGAACAGCATAATAATCTGTGTCGTCGAAATTTTCACGCAGTTCTTCGACGGTTGTGTTTTCAAGGTATTCGAATCTGAGGTAATCGGTTTCCGGCAGATGACCGATAAAGAGCTTTGAGCTGTCGATAACTGCAACAACCCTGACCTCCCTGTCCTCCAGAGTTGCAAACCAGGCCGGACCTATTATTACCGCGGCAAACAGGATGGGCCCGATTATGGTCATGATAATGAATGACTTTTTTCTGACCCTGGTCAGGTACTCCCTTGCAATCACAATTGAAGTTTTGGCTGTCATCTCAGGAGGGTTTAGTTGTTTACCTTGGTTTTCTGCTGGACCAGATCTATGAAAATATCGTTCATCGATGGGATCTCCTCAGTGAATGAGGTAATGTGAAAATGGGGCATTAACAGTTTCAGAAGCACATTCTCAGTGCTTTTGCTGTGTACCTTGATCCTTGCGTGGTGCCCGGCCCGGCCCCCGGTAAGTTCCAGCACCTCGTAGGCGGGACTGAGAACATCGTAAAGCTTTTGAGCATCACCTTCAAATCCTATCCTGTAGATATCAAGTTTGAACTGATCCCTGATACCGTTAACGGGTCCTTCGATGACTGACTTTGAATTGTTGATAAGGGTGATGTGGTCGCACAGCTCCTCAACAGAGCCCATGTTATGTGTTGAGAAAATTATCGTGGCGCCCCGGTCCCTTATCCCGGTTATTTCATTCTTGAGCAGGTTGGTATTTATTGGGTCAAAACCGCTGAATGGCTCATCAAATATAAGCAGCTCCGGTTCATGGAGGATGGTGATGATGAACTGTACTTTCTGCTGCATACCCTTGGAAAGTTCCTCAACTTTTTTATTCCACCAGCTCTGGATTTCAAACTTTTCAAACCAGTGCCTGAGCCGTTTCATGGCGGTTTTTTTATCCAGTCCCTTGAGCCTGGCGAAATACAGTGCCTGCTCTCCGACCTTCATCTTTTTGTAAAGTCCCCTCTCCTCAGGCATGTATCCGATGCGGTAAATATCGTCAGGCTTAAGGTTGCGCCCGTTCAGCCTGATCTCTCCCGTATCGGGCGCAGTGATCTGGTTGATTATTCGTATAAGGGTTGTTTTACCGGCACCATTGGGCCCCAGCAGACCGTAAATACTCTTTTCAGGTACCGACATGCTTACATTATCGAGAGCACGGTGATTTACGAAGCTTTTCGATACCTCCCTGGCAGAGAATAATTCCATGATTTTACCTGGCTAAAACGTTAAAAAGGCTACAGTACTGAGTCCTGCGCCGGATGAAGATGAATGCAAAATTCAACCGGACTATAAATATAGTATCCTTATTCAAAATAACTCTTCATCCTCTCGAAAAAGTTTTTATCTTCCCTGCTGGGATCAGGTGTAAAATTGCTTGAGTCTCTCAATTTCCCGATTGCCTGCTGCTCTTCACCTGACAGATTTTTGGGCACCCATACGTTTATGTTGACAAGCAGGTCACCCTTGCCGTAGCCGTTAATATCAGGCAGTCCCTTACCCCGCAGCCTCAGTATCTTGCCCGGTTGAGTCCCCGGTTCAATTTTTATCTTCACTTTACCGTCTACAGTGGGTATCTCGACAGGTACTCCCAGGGCCGCTTCAGGGAAGCTCAGGTAAAGATAATATATAAGGTCGTTACCGTCTCTTATAAGCTCAGGATGCTTGTCCTCCTCAATGACCACCAGGAGGTCGCCGTTGACGCCCCCCCTCCGGGCCGCGTTACCCTTGCCGCTGACCGACATCTGCATGCCTTCTGCAACACCGGCAGGAATATTGAGTTTTACCACTTCAGTTTCTTTTATGATACCCTCTCCGTAACATGACGCACACTTGCTTGTGATACTCTTGCCTTCGCCGCCGCAGGAGGGACAGGTTGTGGTGGACTGCATCTGTCCGAGAAATGTATTGGAAATCCTGGTAACCTGTCCGGCACCATGACATGTCGGGCATTCACTGAAAGCGGTTCCGTTCTGAGCCCCGGTGCCGTCACATACTTTGCATGCCACATATTTGGTTACCTTTATCTTCTTCTCCACACCGGCGGCAATATCTTTCAGGCTGAGTTTTACTTTAACCCTCAGGTTTGAGCCCTTATTGACCCTGCGGGTTCTCCTGCCACTGCTAAATCCGCTGAAACCACCGAAACTGCCGCCAAAGATATCGCCGAAATGGCTGAATATATCCTCCACGGTCATGCCGCCCCCGCCAAAGCCGCCTGCGTCTCCCTGAACTCCGGCATGTCCGTACTGATCGTACCTTGCCCTCTTCTGTTCGTTGCCAAGAACCTCGTAAGCCTCGGCAGCCTCCTTGAACTTTTCCTCGGCGGTGGGGTCGCCAGGGTTTTTGTCGGGGTGATACTGCAGCGCCTTTTTCCGGTATGCCGACTTTATTTCTGCCTGGGTGGCATTACGTTTAACATCGAGTATTTCGTAATAATCTCTTTTTGCCATTGATCTGCCTGAATTTAAGACCTTGATTATAAAAGGCTATTCGCCCACAACAACTTTGGCGTACCTGATCACCTTATCATGAAGCATATACCCTTTCTCTATCACATCAACAATTTTGCCCTTTTTGTTTTTTTCGTCAACCGGGATTTTTGTCACCGCCTCATGCATATCGGTGCTGAACTCATCTCCCATGGCCTCGATCTCTTTCACTCCTTTTCTTCTGAGATAGTCCGTCAGCTTGGTATGAATAATTTCCACACCCTTCCTTATGGCTTCGATCTCATTCGTACCGTCAAGGTTCTGCAATGCACGGTCAAAGTCGTCCATCACGGGTAGCAGTTCCGTTAAGATCTCCTCTCCTGCAAGACGCACAAGATCAGCCTTTTCCTTAAGTGTCCGTTTCCGGTAATTATCAAATTCCGCTGCCAGCCTCAGGTACTTGTTCTCAGTCTCCCTGAGCTTCTCTTCAAGTCCGGCCGCAGCAGTATCTTCAGTAACCGCTTCGCCGGTATTGCCGTTATCACCGGGTCTCACAAAATCGTTCTCCTTGTTGGCAGCTTTCCCCTTACCGGTCTTAACACCTTCCTTCTGCTTCTTCCCGGAGGTCTTTTTCTTTACCATATTTCTTACACGTTTTTTATTGTTATAAAGGAACCTACTGCCAAGCAAATACCGGGCCATATCTCCGCAACCGACATTTTGGCATAGGGCGTAGAGATCCTGTGACGGGTCCCGGTCAATGTTTACCGGCGCCGGTCAGCACATCATTTATAAATTGTAAAGGGTTCCGGCATCCTGCTCGGCAAGCAGTCCGGTCAGTGTCTCTGCAATATCGTCGCCTCTCAGGTTCCTGGCAACTATCATTCCATTGCCGTCTATCAGCCAGCTTGCCGGTATGCCCCTTACCTGGTACAGTGCAGCAGTTTCGGAGCTCCATCCCTGAAGATCGCTGACATGGTGCTTCCACCCGAGATCATCATTTTCAATACCTTTGATCCAGGCCTCCCTGTTGGTGTCGAGCGAAACGGAGAACAGCCTGAAGCCGCTGCCGTTGACGAACTCCTTGTCCCTGAATTGGTGCCAGGCCTCGACCTTTGCAGGATTACTCCTGCGGCAGGGTCCGCACCACGATGCCCAGAAATCGAGCATCACCACGTTGCCCCTCAGTGAGGAAAGTGCAACAGTTTCTCCGTTTGGAGTTAGCAGCTCTATGTCGGGGGCGGTGTCGCCTATCCTGTTTCCCGTGTTGCCGGTAGGCTGAACACTCACGGCATTTTCAGGTGAAGTGCCTGTAATTCCGTTGTTCCTGTCTGTTAGCCACAAAGCAAGTATTATAACCAGTGCTGCGAGCGCAGCAAATTTTATAATGCGCATTTTCTGATCAGTTTAATTATCTGGACTGCTCTCTGATGATGAATAACAATAAACCGCGGGAGATGTTTACGCGATCCTTTTAATTCTGGCACCTATGGCATTGAGCCTTTCATCAATTCTCTGGTATCCCCTGTCGATCTGGTCGATATTATTGATGACACTTGTGCCCTCGGCCGACATGGCCGCTATGAGCAGGGCCACACCGGCCCTTATATCGGGCGAGACCATGTTTGTCCCCCGGAGCCTGAACTGTTTGTTGAGGCCAATTACCGTTGCGCGGTGGGGGTCACAGAGTATAATCTGGGCTCCCATATCCATCAGCTTGTCAACAAAGAAGAGACGGCTTTCAAACATTTTCTGATGTATCAGTACACTCCCTTTTGCCTGGGTGGCCACCACCAGGAAGACACTGAGCAGGTCTGGTGTGAGTCCCGGCCATATGGCGTCGGCGATTATCATTATTGAACCGTCTATATATGTCTCAATCTCATAGTGGGACTGTGAAGGAATGAATATATCATCACCTCGTCTTTCAAGCTTTATACCAAGTCTGCTGAAGGCATCGGGTATTATACCCAGGTTGTCGTAGGATACATTTTTTATGGTAATTTCCGATTCGGTCATTGCTGCCATGCCGATGAAGGAGCCTATCTCTATCATATCGGGCAGAACCATGTGTTCTGTGCCGCCAAGGCTCTCAACTCCCTCAATTGTAAGAAGGTTTGATCCCACACCCGAAATCCTTGCGCCCATACGGTTCAGCATTTTGCATAGTTGCTGAAGGTAAGGTTCACATGCGGCATTATATATCGTAGTGGTTCCCTTTGCAAGAACCGCCGCCATCACAATATTCGCTGTTCCGGTTACCGATGCCTCATCAAGAAGCATATAGCATCCTTTCAGATCTTTTCCCTCAACCCGGTAAAAATCCTGCCTTACATCATATTCAAATCTGGCACCAAGTTTAATGAAGCCCGTAAAGTGGGTGTCAAGTCTCCTGCGCCCTATCTTGTCGCCTCCCGGCTTGGGCATATATGCCTTGCCGAACCTTGCCAGTAGCGGGCCAATTATCATGACCGATCCGCGGAGGTTGGCAGCCCTTGCCCTGAAATCGTCAGAAAGAAGGTACTCGGGGTTTAAATTGCACGCTCTGAATTCGTAGCGGCCTTCACCGGTTTTTGCGACCTCTACGCCAAGCTTTTCGATAAGCTCAATAAGCCTGATCACATCAAGGATTTCGGGAACGTTGCCGATGGTGACCTTCTCGCATGTAAGAAGTGTTGCAGAGATGATCTGAAGCGCTTCGTTCTTTGCACCCTGGGCAGTCAGTTCTCCTTTTAGGGGATACCCGCCCCTGATCTCAAAAGATGCCATAACATGACAGATTTTTAAACAGGCAAAAGGAAACCCTGTCCCCGTTCTGCCGGATTTTTAGGGCTGGCTTCAGGGATCTTTCAAAAAACCCTGATACTATTGCTTTTGCTGTTGCCTGGGATTGTATTTTCGCTGTGTCTTTTTCTTCCTGGCGCGGGACAATATTTCCCTGGACTCGGACAGTCTAATCTCAGATCCCCTTTCAATGAGTCCCCCGCTAAGCTCCCTGAGATCATTGTATATTATCTCATCGGTAACCTGGCTCCTGTTCCATGTCAGGTAGCATTTCTTCATATGATTGGCAATCAGGTGCACAAGTGCCTCTTTCTTCTCTCCCTCTTCCATCTCTGTTGCAGCCTTGATCATCTGCTCCAGCAGCCTGCCGTAATGTTTGTACCTGATAGGATAGGTATGATAAGGAACCGGTTTGGGCTTTTCAGTCAGGATTGAGGGACGGGGCGGTTCATATGGATAATCAATATCAAGCCTGAATTCTGACATTATGGCCAGATGGTCCCACAGCTTGTGCTTGAAATCATTGATGTCTCTCAAATGCGGGTTCATGTTCCCCATTATGGAAATGATGGTTCGTGCCGCCTTGTTGCGTTCTTCACGGTCCTCTATTGTCCCGATATGCTTTATCATATTATGGATATTCCTGCCGTATTCGGGAATAGCCATCTTTTCCCTGCTCGTGTTGTAGTCGTCGACCAGGTTCCGGCCCGTCTGATTATTCTTGTCTTCCATTGTTTAAAGATGATTGTTCTGCAAAATTACTAAATATCCGGTGAAAAAAAGGTATTTAGCAGTTAATTTATGTTTTTGGGAATGATCGGGAGTGTTGCCGGTATCGGCCTGTGACCTGTCAGCCGGAGATAATCCTGAGTTTTGCAAATTTGAGCAGGAGTTGCTTTTGCCCGGCTCCCTCAAAACTGACCGTTGCCCTGACATTGGGAGGATGGCCCTCGAGAGCCGTTATCCTTCCTTTCCCGAAGCGGGTATGTTCGACGGTCATTCCGGGACGGAAATCCGTTTGACCGGTATTTGCGGTTTCCCGGGTAACTTCGTTGCCGCCAACCGGCAGATGGCTGTCTGAAGGTCCGTGCAATGGAAGCGGTTCCTGATGGTTGCCATCGTGACCTCCCGTTGCCTTGCTGCTTCCGGCTTCTGCCTCATCGGGCCGGATCCTGCGCAATCTTCTCATCGGGTTTTTCAGAGGAGCATTCCCCGCCGGGGTTTGTTCACCGGGCTTACGGGTGCTGAGTTTCTGCCGGGTATTACCGGGTACCCGGACCCTTTCAGTGCCGGTATCTGTGTTGTTCCCTGAAAAGCCGTCAGGATATTCCAGAAAACGGCTGTCTATTTCAGATAAGAACCTGCTTGGCCTGCACATTACTGGCATTCCCCAGCGGTAACGTGTTTGTGAGTGGGATAGGGTAGCAGTGGCTCCTGCCCTTGTAAGCGCGACATAAAAGAGTCTGCGTTCCTCTTCCAGTCCCGCCGGCGATGAGCTGGAAAAATGGTTCGGGAAGAGCTCCTCCTCAAGTCCGCCTACAAATACATGCCTGAACTCCAGCCCCTTGGCAGAATGCACCGTCATCAGGGTCACCTTGTTACGGTCGTCGGGTTTTTCGGTATCCTGGTCGGTCAGCAGCGACACGTTTTGCAGGAAGGCTGCCAGTGATGCATCCTGACCCTCTGCCATCTGCTGTTCGGTAAATTCCCTGACCCCGTTCAGAAGTTCCTGGATGTTTTCGTATTTGGCAATGTTTTCAGGTGATTTAGGATCAAAAAGATCCTTCAGGATACCCGATGAGGAGGCAATCTCACGGGCAGCCTGCCATGCATCGGCCGATCCGGCAATCCGGGTAAACCCGTTTATCATTGAACTGAATGAGGCAAGTCTTGCCAGGGTGCCCCGGTTATACCCCAGGGCTAAGGAATGCGGGCCGGGATTGCCTGTAACATCCCAGGGGATAAGCCCGTTTTCATTGCAGTACCTGTTGAGCCTGTCGGTGGTGGTCCTGCCAATTCCCCTTGCCGGGTAGTTTACTATCCTGTAGAAAGCTTCAATGTCGCGCTTGTTTACAGTAAGCCTGAAATATGCCAGCAGGTCCTTTATCTCCTTGCGCTGGTAGAACGAGAGGCTTCCATAGACTTTGTAGGGGATACCCCTGCGGCGAAGGGTCTCTTCAAATATCCTCGACTGTGCATTTGTACGGTACAGGATGGCGAAATCGCTGTATACGCAGTCACCTGAGGCCGATTTTTCTTCAATGAGCCGTGCAGCAAGAGCTCCCTCTTCATGATCTGTGGCACATCCTGCCACCTTTATCTTTTCACCGTCTGCATTTGCCGACCATACCTTCTTGGTGATCTGGTTACGGTTTTTTGATATCAGGCTGTTGGCAGCCTCCACTATCGTTTTTGTAGAGCGATAGTTCTGCTCAAGCTTGAACAGTTTGTAACCGGGGTAATCTTTCTTGAAATTGAGTATATTCTCAATGCGGGCACCCCTGAATGAATAGATACTTTGTGCATCATCGCCCACAACTGCAAGATTCCCGTGACCCGAGGCAAGTTTGGCAACTATAAGGTACTGGGCAAAGTTCGTGTCCTGGTATTCGTCCACCAGAATGTACCGGAAGGCGTTACTGTACTTTTCGAGCACTTCAGGGTTGTCTCTGAAAAGGATATTGGTGTTCAGCAGCAGATCGTCGAAATCCATTGCATCGGCGGTGCGGCACCTTTGCTGGTATCTTTTGTAGATCTCTGCGATCATCGGCTTGCGGCTCCGGCTGTCCTCTGCCGTGAGTGACGCATTTGAGGCATAGGCCTGCGGTGTTACCAGGTTGTTCTTGGCAAACGATATTCTGCCGTACACCTCGTTGGGCTTGTAGGTCTGCTCGTCAAGAACCATATCTCTGATGATTGATTTAATTACGTTGCGTGAATCCTGTGTGTCGTAGATGGTGAAATTTGAGGAATAGCCGGTGTGCTTTGCTTCTGCTCGCAGTATTCTGGCAAACACAGAATGGAATGTCCCCATCCACAGGTATTTGGCGTTACCGGCCCCGACAAGGTTTGCTATGCGTTCCTTCATCTCGGCGGCCGCCTTATTGGTAAATGTAAGTGCAAGGATAGAATGTGCCGGCACACCCCTGCTGAGAAGCCATGCAATTCTGTATGTCAGGACCCGGGTCTTGCCCGATCCAGCACCGGCAATGATGAGTGCCGGGCCCTCGGTATCGGTTACGGCCTCTTTCTGGGCTTTATTAAGGTCATTCAGAAAATCTGTCACCGGACTGGTCTATTTTTTGGGATTAAAAAACTGTAAAATTACCCTGTTGGTTTATTATCTCCAACTAAGGCGTCGTTCATTTATCAACATATTGAGGTTTACGAAAGAATTGATATTTTTGGGGACTTATAATATAATATAGATGCCCGACAGTCAGTTTAATTAAAGCCGAACTGCTGTAGCGACGAAACAGTGAGACAGTATGACTGAAATCCGCCTGCCGTGGCTGAAATTTGTTTTGTGCCTGCTTTTGGTATTCCCGGCAGGGATACTCTACGTTGGTGCCCAGATAACCTCGTCTGGTTACTCAACTATTGTAGTTGGCGGATATGATGTTGAATATCCGGATACTGTATTAAAGGACAATATATATGTTTTCTGCAACCAGAATGGCAGTCTGTCTGCTTCGCTTCCCGGTGCCGGGTCGCAGCTCGGGTTTGATTGGTCAAGGTATGATTCGCTTACCGGGGAGTATGGCGCCCCGTTCAGATCTGACAGTGGCGGCTCCTCAACGGCTGAGAACCTTGAAAGCGGGGGCTACCGGGTAAGGATATCCGATGGAGAGGATATTGACACCGTTTTCAGGGCCTGGGTCTTTGTAAACAGTCCGCTCGCGGGAGTAGATGAAGAGGCAACAGTAAGCAGGTGCGAGGCACTTGACCTGTTCGGTACGGTTGAGATAGATACCTTCCGCTACTATGATCCTGTTACAGGCGAGAGATATGAACTGCCGGGCGAATTCACCCCGGTGTGGACCGCCGATCCGTTTGTCCCTGTTAGCAACACGCCGCAGACCAGGGTCTGGAACCCTCCTCCCGTGACCACCGATTACACCTTCGAGATCAGTTATTACGAGTGCAGGTCGAGTTACACGGTCACCGAAGAGCCTGTCACCACGAAAGCTGAGTTTACGGTTGACCCGGAAGAGGGAGAAGCCCCCCTGGAGGTGACCTTTGATGCCAGTGCTTCACTCAATGCTGCTGAATACAACTGGTACATGTTTTACCATCCCGATACAACAGACCTGGATGTTCCTGAGTACCGTACTGAGGCCCCCGTCCATACGTATTATATTCCCGGCGAATACCAGGTCGGGCTCAGGACCGTCTCGGAGTTTTTCTGCGAGGACCTTTTTATTCTCCCCGATCCTGTCAGGGTCCTGCCCTCAGAACTTGAGGTGCCCAATGTCTTTTCGGTCGGCCCGGGCGCCTCTCATGAGTTTTTCAGGGTGATGGCGGTTTCACTTCGTGAATTCCGGGCTATTGTATATAACCGGAACGGAAGGAAGGTATTTGAGTGGACCGACCCGGAGGAAGGATGGGATGGCCAGATAGACGGCACCCCGGCATCGCCGGGGGTTTATTTCTATATAATTACCGGTGAGGGCTGGGACGATATAGAGTACGAATTCACCGGCCCCCTTTACCTCTTCAGGACCAGGTAGTGAACTGCATTTGCAGCTTTCCTGTTTTTATGCCGGTTAACCCGGCTTCCCATCAGGTGGATCGGTAGTGATACCCTGGTGTATCTGTAGGCGGCATTATGACGTCTCCCGTTTTTGCATTGCCGCTGATTGTAATTAACTTTGCTTTTGTTGGCTGAACATAAAATTAATTATTATGGATGCACTTATCAGCGGTATAAGCGGAGATAATCTGTTTATTGTTCAATACCTGTTGAGTGTACTGGTGGTATTTGCGGTGCTGCTGGTGCTTGTATTCGTACTGGGCAGGGTTGCAGGCATGTGGGCAGGGGAAGAGAGCCTGGAATTCGTCAGGCGTTTAAAAAAGAAGCTCAAAGTACCCTTTGTGCTGTTATCGGTTTTCCTTTCCCTTGTAATGCCACTTTCCTTTTTTGAGCATCAGTTAAGGCACCAGGGAGCAATAAGTCACCTTACCTCGGTAATGGTTATCGTTTTTGTGTGCTGGATACTGATCCAGTCGGTGCACCTTATAAAGTTTTTCCTGCTGCGCAGGTTTGATCTTGAGGAGAAGGATAACCTGCAGGCAAGGAAGATCTACACCCAGTTCAGGGTTCTCGAGAATATCGTGATCTTCCTGATTGTGCTGGTGGGAGTCTCTCTGGTGCTGATGTCTTTCGACGGTATAAGGAAGATAGGTGTCAGCCTTATAGCATCGGCCGGTGTGGCCGGTATAATTATTGGTTTTGCGGCTCAAAGGGCCATAGGGACAATCCTTGCGGGGATACAGATAGCCATCAGCCAGCCCATCAGGCTTGACGATGTGGTTATCGTAGAGAACGAGTGGGGAAGGATCGAGGAGATCAACCTCACCTATGTTGTGGTGGCAATATGGGATAAGCGCCGGCTGGTTTTACCGACAACCTATTTCATTGAAACACCTTTTCAGAACTGGACACGTACAACGGCCGAGATAATGGGTACGGTTTTTATCTATGCCGACTATACCCTGCCTGTCGATGCCGTGAGGGATGAACTGGACAGAATTCTGGAAGGGAACCCCCTGTGGGACGGCAAGGTTAAGGTGGTACAGGTGACCAATGCAACCGAAAGGACGGTTGAGATCAGGGCACTGGTCAGTGCCGCCGATTCGCCCACGGCATGGGACCTGAGGGTGCAGGTACGTGAAAAACTGCTTGCTTTCATGCAGGAGAAGTACCCGCAGTGCCTGCCAAAGGCCAGGGTCCTGCTCGACCCGGAGGGAAAAAGCCCTGATCCCGTTTCCGGGGGGAAATCCCACCCCCGATGATACTATTCTTCCTCCTGCTCAGCCTCATAGGCTTTCAGCAGCTTCTCCTGCAGATCACCCGGTACGGCCTCGTATTTGGCCATCTTCATTGTGTAGGTGGCGCGGCCGTTGGTAAGCGAGCTCAGAGCCGTCGAGTATTTGGCCATCTCGGCCAGGGGCACCCTGGCCTTGATCTTTTCGAAGCCCTTCTCGCTGGTCATACCCTCGATCATGGCACGGCGGCCCTGGAGGTCGCTCATCACATCACCCATCCTCTCTGAGGGAACCAGCACCTCAACATCGTAGATGGGCTCAAGGATGCGGGGACCCGCATTTTTGAAGGCCTCCCTGAAGGCATTACGGCCAGCCAGCTTGAAGGATATCTCGTTGGAGTCGACCGGGTGCATCTTGCCGTCGTAAACGGCCACCCTGATATCACGGGCATATGATCCCGTGAGCGGCCCCTCCTCCATCTTTTCCATAATTCCCTTGAGTATGGCGGGCATGAAGCGGGCATCGATCGAACCGCCCACGATGCAGTTGAAATAGATCAGCATGCCTCCCCACTGAAGCTTGTGCTCCTCCTTGCCCCTCACAGAAACGTTTATCTCCTTACCGTCAACCTTGTACTTAGCAGGATCAGGCATATCCTCGGCATGGGGCTCGATCACCATATGCACCTCGCCGAACTGTCCGGCTCCGCCCGACTGTTTCTTGTGGCGGTAGGTAGCCTGAGCGGTCCTGGTTATGGTTTCGCGGTAGGGGATCTTCGGGGTAATGAAATCGGTCTCTATCTTGAATATATTGTCGAGATGCCACTTAAGGATGTTAAGGTGGTACTCGCCCTGTCCGTACACAATGATCTGTTTCAGCTCCTTTGAGTACTCAATCACGATGGTGGGATCCTCGTCGTGCATCCTTGAAAGGGCTTCGCCCAGCTTTTCGTCGTCCGATTCGCTCTTTGCCTTGATGGCAGTGCGGAATTTGGGCTCGGGGTATACGATAGGCTCAAATTCGAACGATTTGCCGGGAGCGGTAAGGGTATGGTTTGCCTTTGTATTTTTCAGCTTTACTGTTGCACCGATATCGCCGGCAACCAGCTTGCTCACCTTGTTGCGGGTCTTGCCTGCAACAACAAGCAACTGGGAGAACCTCTCCTTGGCCGAGGTGTTGGTATTGACAAGGTCAATGCTTTCGGCGATCTCGCCCGACATGACCTTGAAGAAGTTGATCTCACCAATGTGCTGCTCAAGGCTTGTCTTGAACACGAATACCGAAGCAGGCCCGGAGGAGTCACATTTCACCTCGTCGTCATCTTTGGTTACGGCTGATGCTGCTTCGTGCGGGCCGGGAGCAGCGTTGGCAATGAATTCAAGAAGACTGCCGACACCCATGTTCTTTTTTGCCGATATGCAGAGAACAGGGAACATGTTCCTTGAGATGATCCCCAGCTTTATGCCGCTGAGCATCTCCTGCTCGTCAAGTGTCCCCTTGTCGAAGAAGGTCTCCATCAGGCTCTCGTCATTCTCTGCGGCAGCCTCGATGAGCTCGTTGCGTAGTTCTTCGGCACGGTCTGCATGGTCGCCCGGAATATCAGACACCTCAGGACTGCCGCCGTCGGCCGGATACTTGTACATCTTCATCTTAACAATATCGATAACCGAGTTGAACCCTTCGCCTGTGCTGACAGGGTACTGCACTATTACCGCCTTGCTGCCATAACTCTGTTTGAGCGACTCGACAACTTTTTCGAAATTGGCCTTATCATGGTCGAGTTGGTTTACTGCCAGGATGGCCGGTTTTTCATGTGATTCGAGATGCCTGCCCTGTATTTCGGTACCTATTTCAACACCATGCTGCCCATTGATCAGCATCAGGGCAGAATCTGCCGGTCGCAGTGCCGTTATCAATCCCCCGCTGAAGTCGTCAAGACCTGGAGTATCAATAATATTGATCTTCTTTTCGGCATACTCGGTATATAATACTGTTGCAAATACCGAGTTCTCGTTCTCGTGCTCAATCTCGTTGTAGTCTGAGACAGTATTCCTGCTTTCAACCGAGCCTCTCCTGTCAATTACCCCTCCTTCAAAAAGCATGGCCTCCACCAGAGTTGTTTTTCCTGATTTGGGATTTCCGCAAACCACTATGTTCCTTATCTGGTCGGTCTGGTATGTTTTCATATCTATCGTGTTGTTTAATTGGATTATATAATGCTTTTTCTGTGTTAATATACTGATCTGTAATGACAAATGACCTGCAGGTTGCAAGCGGGACCCCAAAAGTAATAAATTTTTATGCAAGATTCAATTATCGTTTGTCAATATGGCTTTTATGAGGAGATGTTAAGTATTGTTAAGCTTTTGCAAATGACGGCTGATAATTGGTATTTTTACCGGGAATCCTTTACCAGAACCAACAGAAGGGTCATGCAGCTATCTATGAGCAGATTAAATATATTCACAGATCCTGTTTTGATTGCCCTGGCTTTTATTGCAGCTTCATGTACTTATGAGCAGTTATGGGAGGAACAGGACAGGGGCAATTACGTACTGGTAACAAACAGGGGCGGGACCGACATTGCCTACACACCTTTATCGGGTGTGGAGATAATCACCGACCGCGGGTTCGCCTTCAAAGACCTTAACAGGAACGGGAAGCTTGACAGGTACGAGGACTGGCGGCTTTCGCCGGAGGAGAGGGTCAGTGACCTTGCCTCCAGGCTGAGTATCCAGGAGATCGCGGGACTGATGCTGTATAGCGGGCACCAGTCCGTTCCGGCCCGTTCATCGAGGTTTGCAGCGAATACCTTTAAGGGGGTCAGTTTCGAGGAGAGCGGTGCCGATCCGTGGGAGCTGTCCGACCAGCAGAAGAATTTCCTTAAGTACGACAATCTCAGGCATATACTGGTAACTTTTGTACAGAGTCCGGAGATTGCTGCCAGGTGGAACAACAGGGTGCAGGGATTCGTTGAAGGTTTAGGACACGGAATTCCGGCCAACAACAGCTCCGATCCACGGCATGGCACAGTTGCAAGCGCCGAATTTGATGCCGGTGCCGGGGGTGATATATCGATGTGGCCGGGTGCACTCGGACTTGCTGCAACCTTTGACCCTGAGATTGTATATGAGTTCGGCAGGATAGCTTCAACAGAATACAGGGCACTGGGACTTGCAACGGCACTTTCGCCAATGGCCGATCTTGCAACCGATCCGCGGTGGAGCCGTGTGAGAGGCACATTCGGTGAGGACCCTGTTCTTGTAACCGAAATGACCAGGGCATATATAGACGGCTTCCAGTCCACCCTGACCGACATCTCCAGTGGCTGGGGAAGGGAAAGCGTGAATGCGATGGTGAAGCACTGGCCCGGCGGGGGCACAGGAGAGGGCGGAAGGGATGCCCATTATGCCTTCGGCAAGTATGCGGTCTATCCGGGCAATAACCTCGAAGAGCAGCTTAAGCCTTTTGTTGAGGGGGCTTTCAGACTGGAGGGGGGGACCGGACAAGCATCTGCCGTTATGCCTTACTATACCATCTCATGGCAACAGGATACCGTCTATGGAGAGAATGTGGGCAACGCCTATAGCAGGTACATCATTACCGACCTGCTGCGGAAGAGATACGGATATGCGGGGGTGGTCTGCACTGACTGGGGCGTGACGCGTACCGCCACGGCGGTTGACCAGTTCGGTAATGCAGGCTGGGGAGTAGAGGACCTGTCAGAAGCCGAAAGGCACTACAAAGCCATAATGGCCGGGGTAGACCAGTTCGGGGGTAACAACGATGCAGGTCCGGTGATAGAGGCCTATTTTATGGGTGTGGCCAGGTTGGGCGAGGCCAAAATGCGCAGCCGTTTTGAAAAGTCTGCAAAAAGGCTGCTGCTTAACATGTTCCGCACAGGGCTTTTTGAGAACCCTTACGTTGATCCGGAAGAAACACGCAGGACCGTTGGTAATCCTGAATTTATGCAGGCAGGCTACGATGCACAGCTAAAATCGGTTGTAATGCTCAAGAATTCGGGAGGCGTGCTACCTGCCGGTTACGAAGCCAGTGTGTACATACCCGAGCGTTTTATCCCCTCAAGGATGAACTGGTTTGGAATGACAACTCCTGAGCGTCATGAGCATCCGGTAAGTCTTGAGATTGCAGGGAACTATTTCAGGGTCACTTCTGATCCGGACCATGCAGAATATGCATTCGTTTTTATTGAGAGTCCTGACCGGGGAAGCGGGTACAGCAGGGATGACTTCAGTGGGGGCGGGAACGGTTACATCCCGATGAGTTTGCAGTACGAACCCTATACCGCAACCTACGCCAGGGAGGAAAGCATAGCCGGGGGCGATCCACTGGAAAATTTCACCAACCGTTCCTACCGGGGTAAAACAGTGACTGTAAGCAATACGACCGATCTTGACCTTGTCAGGCAGACCCGCGACAAGATGGGTGACCGACCGGTAGTAGTAGTTATGAATATGTCTAACCCGGCCGTTTTTAGCGAAATTGAGCCGCTGGCCGATGCCATTGTCGTTCATTTCGGCGTTCAGGACCAGGCCCTGATGGATATCCTTTCGGGGAAGTTTTCACCACGGGGTCTTCTGCCCCTTCAACTGCCGGCCAATATGCGAACGGTTGAAGAACAGTTTGAGGACGTTCCCCATGACATGGAAGTTTACTGCGACAGCGAAGGAAATTGTTACGGTTTTGCCTTTGGAATGGATTGGAATGGACCGATTGCCGATGAACGGACTCTGAGATATTCGGGAAAATAATCGATTTTAACTGCAAAATTGTTGACCGGAAAAACTTTTTTACTACCTTTGCAGACCTTCGGAAGGGTGCCGTACTTGTAGTACATTCCCCTTAAACAGTTTCTGTTATACAGGGTTACTCTATTTTCGAATTTACTGATCACCTGGCAAGCCTGTTTGCAGCATACATAATATTATATATTATGTGGCGGAAACAGGATGATCCGATTGTTGCCGGATTGCACAGACGGGATTGGAAATAGCAGGACTACCACCGGAACGGAACCGGGTACATTGAGACGGGTAGGAGACTGACATCGTGCAGATGGCATACTGCCTGCAAACAGGCGAGGAACGGAGGAAAATATTAATTAAGGATTCTTGTTTTTACAAAAAAAAGTATACCTTTGCACACCCGTTTAATAAAATGTTTGTAAATATTTGAATTAATCTTTATGCCTACAATTCAGCAGTTAGTAAGAAAAGGAAGGACCAGGCTGACCGAAAAGAAGAAGGCTCCTGCTCTGGATGCATGCCCTCAAAGAAGGGGTGTATGTGTGCGTGTTTATACTACCACACCGAAAAAGCCCAACTCGGCCATGAGGAAAGTGGCCAGGGTAAGGCTTACCAACGGGAAGGAAGTGAATTCATATATCCCCGGAGAAGGTCACAACCTGCAGGAACACTCTATTGTTCTGATCAGGGGCGGCAGGGTTAAGGATCTGCCCGGCGTGAGATACCACCTGGTTCGCGGCGCACTGGACACTTCAGGAGTTGAAGGACGTACGCAAAGAAGGTCAAAGTACGGCACAAAGAGGCCAAAGGTCAAAAAATAATATAAAATCAGCATAAGCAGATGAGAAAGTCAAAACCAAAGAAGAGAATCCTGCTTCCGGATCCAAAATATGGAGACATTGAGGTTACCCGGTTTGTAAACAATATGATGTATCAGGGCAAGAAGAGTCTTTCATTTAATATCTTTTACGACGCACTGGATATCGTTGAGAAAAAGACTAAGGATTCGGGCAAGACACCTCTCGAGGTATGGAAGAAAGCACTGGAGAACATAACTCCCATGGTAGAGGTTAAAAGCCGCAGGGTTGGTGGGGCTACTTTCCAGGTACCGCAGGAGGTCAGGTCGGAAAGGAAGGTTTCCATCAGCATGAAGAATATGATCCTTTTTTCGCGCAAGCGTGCCGGAAAGACCATGGCCGACAAGCTGGGAGCTGAGATTGTGGCAGCATTCAATGAGGAAGGCGCCGCTTTCAAAAGAAAAGAGGATATGCACAGGATGGCTGAGGCGAACAAGGCTTTTGCCCATTTCAGGTTCTAACTGAACAGGACAATAGAAGCAGAGAGGTTGTATAATTAATAAATGGTAAAGAATCTAAAAAATACGCGAAACATCGGCATAATGGCCCACATTGATGCCGGTAAGACCACCACAACGGAGAGGATCCTGTTTTATACAGGCATAACTCACCGGATGGGCGAGGTGCATGACGGTGCTGCTACTATGGACTGGATGGTCCAGGAGCAGGAGCGCGGCATTACCATTACTTCTGCAGCAACCACAACCTTCTGGAAATACAATAATGAAGATTATAAGATAAATATTATAGATACACCCGGTCACGTCGATTTTACAGTTGAGGTGGAACGGTCGCTCCGGGTACTGGATGGGGCCGTTGCCGTTTTTTGTGCAGTTGGAGGTGTCGAGCCGCAGTCAGAGACCGTATGGAGGCAGGCCGACAGGTACAGGGTGCCCCGTATCGGGTTTGTAAACAAGATGGACCGCTCGGGAGCCGATTTCCTTACAGTGGTGTCGCAGATACATGAGAAGCTGGGAGCAAACCCTGTGCCCTTGCAGTTACCAATTGGCTCTGAAGAGAACTTCAGGGGTGTTGTCGACCTGATCGAGATGAAGGCCGTGATCTGGCATGAGGATAAGCTTGGCGTTACCTATGAATTGACCGGTATACCCGATGATCTGGCAGAAGAGGCACAGGAGTGGAGGGGCAGGCTGATCGAATCGGTAGCCGATGCCGACGATACCATACTCGAGCAGTATCTTGAGCACCCCGGATCAATTACCAATGAGCAGCTCATAGCTGCCATAAGGAAAGCAACCATCGGTATGACCGTTGTGCCGGTAATGTGCGGTGCGGCTTTCAAGAACAAGGGTATTCAGCGCCTGCTGGATGCTATTGTGGCTTTCCTCCCGTCACCGGTCGATATTGAAGCCGTAAAGGGCATTAACCCCCGCAACGACGAATTGATTGAAAGGAAGCCCGACAATACAGAGCCAATGTCAGCCCTGGCGTTTAAGATAGCTACCGACCCGTTTGTCGGGCGTCTTGCGTTTTTGAGGGTCTACAGCGGACGGATCGTAGCCGGAAGCCATGTTCTGAATGTTCGTACAGGCAAGAAGGAGCGCATCACCCGGCTGTACCAGATGCATGCAAACAAGCAGCATCCCAAGGAGGTCATTGAGGCTGGTGATATATGCGCCGCAGTAGGGCTCAAGGATCTGAGGACCGGCGATACACTTTGTGAGGAGAAAAAGCCAATACTGCTGGAATCGATCACTTTTCCCGAACCGGTAATCGGCGTGGCAATAGAGCCCAAAACACAAGCGGATATCGACAAGCTGGGGTTAGCTCTAAACAAGCTTTCTGAGGAGGACCCCACATTCAAGGTCAGATACGACGACCAGTCAGGGCAGACCCTGATAAACGGTATGGGAGAACTGCACCTTGAGATACTGGTTGACAGGCTTAAACGTGAATTCAAGGTGGAGTGCAACCAGGGTGCGCCCCAGGTGGCCTACAGGGAAGCTATCACCGTGCCCGTTGAACACAGGGAAGTGTTCAGGAAGCAGACAGGGGGCAGGGGTAAGTTTGCCGACATAATAGTAAGAATATCCCCGGCTGATGAGGGGCATACCGGACTTCAATTTATTGATGAGGTCAAGGGAGGCAATATTCCAAAGGAATACATACCCTCGGTTCAGAAGGGGTTTGCAGAGGCGATGCAAAACGGTGTGCTGGCAGGATACCCTGTTGAGAACCTTAAGGTTGAGCTTGTTGACGGATCATATCACAATGTTGACTCAGACAGCCTCTCATTTGAAATCGCGGCAAAACAGGCCTTCAGGCATGCGCTGCCGAAGACAAAACCTGTACTGATGGAGCCGATAATGAAAGTAGAAGTGGTTACCCCTGAGGAGTACATGGGAGATGTAATATCAGATTTCAATAAAAGGAGGGGCAACGTCGAAAAGATGGAAGGGAAAGCAGGTGCCAGGATCATACGTGCCAGGGTGCCGCTTGCCGAGCAATTCGGTTACGTTACCGTGCTGCGCACACTTACATCGGGAAGGGCCACTTCAACAATGGAGTTTTCACATTACGAGAGGGTTACTGACGTTATAGCAAAAAAATTACTGGAAAGCTCAACCGGGCGAAAAGAATCAGCATAATCAACAAATAAAATGAGCCAGAAAATACGAATAAAACTGAAATCATACGATCACAACCTGGTGGACAAGTCGACCGAAAAGATCGTTAAGACCGTAAAGACAACGGGAGCAATCGTGAGCGGGCCAATCCCGCTGCCCACCCACAAGAGGATATTCACGGTTCTGCGTTCGCCGTTCGTAAACAAGAAATCGAGGGAGCAGTTTGAACTGAGTTCATACAAGCGCCTGCTTGATATATACAGTTCAACTCCCAAAACAATAGATGCACTGATGAAACTGGAATTGCCCAGCGGAGTTGAGGTTGAAATAAAAGTGTAATTTTTTGTAAACAGAGATAAGATGTCCGGATTAATTGGTAAAAAGATAGGCATGACCTCGGTGTTTGATGAGGACGGGAGGAATACTCCCTGTACAGTTATTGAGGCGGGCCCCTGTGTCGTTACACAGGTAAAGACAATGGAGAAAGACGGCTATGAGGCTGTTCAGCTTGCCTTTGACGAGAAGAAGGAGAAGTCATGCAACAAGCCTATGCTTGGGCATTTCAGGAAGGCCAAAACCACCCCGAAAAAGAAACTGCATGAATTTTACAACTTTACACAGGAGGTGAAGCTTGGAGATGTAATTACCGTAGACCTGCTGAAGAATGACACCTGGCTCGATATTACGGGGATGTCAAAAGGAAAAGGATTTCAGGGTGTGGTGAAAAGGCACGGTTTCGCTGGAGTGGGTCAGGCTACTCACGGACAGCACAACAGGATGCGTGCGCCCGGGTCGATCGGAAGTTCGTCATATCCGTCACGTGTATTCAAAGGAATGAGGATGGCCGGAAGGATGGGCGGGGAAAATGTTATGATGATATCCCTCAGGGTCGTAAAGATAATACCCGAGAGCAATCTTCTGCTGGTCAGAGGATCAGTTCCGGGTGCGAAAGGTTCATATTTAATTATTCAGCAATAAGATGGAGTTAGCAGTATATAATATCAAAGGTGAAGAGACAGGCAGGAACGTAAGCCTGGATGACAGCATCTTCGGAATTGAGCCGAATGATCATGCTATTTATCTTGATGTGAAACATTTCATGGCCGGCAAAAGGCAGGGCACTCACAAGACCAAGGAGCGTTCGGAGGTTACCGGCAGTACTAAAAAGATCAAAAGGCAGAAAGGAACAGGCACTGCGCGTGCAGGTGATATAAAGAGTCCCATCTTCAGGGGCGGAGGCCGTACCTTTGGTCCCCAACCGCGCGATTACAGCTTCAAGCTGAACAAGAAGGTGAAAAAACTTGCAAGGAGGTCAGCTCTTACATACAAGGCCAAATCCGACAAGATCCGCGTTATTGAGGACTTCATCCTGGAGGCACCACGCACTGCCGATTATGCCGCGTTTCTCAGCAACCTCAAGGCTAACGGTGAAAAATCACTGCTGGTGCTGAATGAACAGAACAACAACATATATCTGTCATCGCGTAATCTGCAGGGTGTAAAGGTTATCATCGCTTCAGAACTGAATACATATGACATCATGAACGCTTCGGTACTTTTAATTGCCGAAAGCTCTGTCGATATCCTGGACAACATGTTAAGCAACCGAAAACAGTAATAATCATGGAAATTATAAAAAAACCGATCATTACCGAAAAAATGACCAATCTCGGCGATAAGCTGAACAGGTATGGTTTTATTGTAGAAAAGAAGGCCAACAAAATACAGATAAAAAAGGCCGTAGAAGAGATGTATGATGTGCGGGTTGATGCGGTAAACACCATTGTTTACGGAGGCAAGTCAAAATCCAGGTATACCAAGACCGGAATGATACACGGCAAGACTGGATCATTCAAAAAGGCAATAATAACTCTTGCCGAGGGTGATATGATTGATTTCTACAGTAATATATAGTGAACAGGGAAGGCGTTGTCTTCCCCGAAAGGGAGATAATAATAACAGAATAGAGTTTCTACAAAAATGGCAGTACGTAAATTAAACCCGGTTACCCCGGGCCAGAGGCACAAGATAAAATCGACTTTCGAGCATATCACTACCGACAAGCCCGAGAAGTCGCTCCTTGCACCGCATAAGAAATCGGGCGGGAGGAACAATCAGGGTAAGATGACAATGAGGTATCTGGGTGGCGGTCATAAGCGCCGTTACCGGGTCATCGATTTCAAAAGGAACAAGGATGGAGTTCCTGCCGTGGTAAAAACCATCGAGTATGATCCCAACCGTTCGGCGAGGATTGCACTGGTGGTTTACGCTGACGGCGAAAAAAGGTATATAATAGCGCCGGCAGGATTGCAGGTTGGACAGACAATTATGTCTGGAAAGGATGTGGCACCGGAGATAGGAAACACACTGTTCCTTTCGGATATACCCCTTGGTACGGTAATTCATAATATTGAGCTGCAGCCAGGTAAGGGCGCGGCAATGGCAAGAAGCGCAGGATCATATGCACAGCTCACCAGCCGTGAAGGTAAGTATGCCATTATCAAGCTGCCTTCGGGCGAGATGAGGATGATACTCGTGACCTGTCGTGCTACAATCGGGTCGGTATCCAATCCTGACAATGCACTTGAACGTTCCGGCAAGGCCGGCCGCAGCCGCTGGCTGGGACGCAGGCCGAGGGTGAGGGGCGTTGTGATGAACCCGGTTGATCATCCGATGGGTGGCGGGGAAGGACGTGCTTCAGGCGGACATCCGAGGTCAAGAAAAGGTTTGCCTGCAAAGGGTTACAAGACCCGTTCGAAAAAGAAGGCTTCAAGCAAGTATATTGTTGAGAAAAGGAAAAAATAAAACTGATAATAAACGATCACTATGAGTCGCTCACTGAAGAAAGGACCTTTTATTGATTACAAGGTGGAAAAAAGGGTTACCGACATGAACAAGTCGGGCAAGAAGACAGTTATCAAGACCTGGTCGCGCCGTTCGATGATATCGCCCGATTTTGTGGGCCATACGATTGCCGTTCACAACGGGAACAAATTCATTCCCGTATATGTTACCGAGAACATGGTGGGACACAAGCTCGGCGAATTTTCTCCCACCCGGATGTTCCGCGGTCACGGAGGTAAAAGGAATAAATAGGATTATACAACATTCATTATAATTTTCAGAGATGGGATCCAGAAAACAACAACGAGCTCAGAAGATAAAGGAGGAAAAGAAAAGCAGGTATTTTGCCGTGCTGCGCAATTGCCCCACTTCTCCGCGTAAAATGAGGCTGGTTGCCGATATAATAAGGGGTGAAGAAGTTAACAAGGCTCTTGACACCCTTAAATTCAGCTCAAAGGAAGCATCCCGGAGGATGGAGAAGCTTCTGCTTTCAGCTATTGCCAACTGGCAGATAAAGAATGAGGGAGTGCGTATTGAAGATACAAGCCTTGTGGTAAGCGAGGTAAAGGTTGACCAGGCAAGGACCCTCAAGAGACTGAGGCCGGCCCCGCAGGGCAGGGCTCATCGTATAAGGAAACGCTCCAACCATGTGACCGTGGTACTGGACAAAGTTGAACAACAACCGACAGAAGTCGATACAAAATAATAGTCAATGGGACAAAAAGTTAATCCGATAAGTAACAGGCTGGGCATAATCAGGGGTTGGGATTCCAACTGGTATGGAGGCAACGATTATTCTGCCAAGCTGGTTGAGGACCACAAGATCAGGCAGTATCTAACTGCGAGGCTTGCAAAGGCGAGTATCTCAAAAATTATAATCGAACGGACACTCAAGCTAATCACGGTAACCGTGAATACTGCCAGGCCCGGGATAATTATCGGGAAGGGCGGACAGGAAGTAGACAAACTTAAGGAGGAACTAAAGAAGATCACGCAGAAGGATGTGCAGATCAATATTTTTGAGGTAAAGCGCCCGGAACTTGACGCTACAATAGTAGCCAACAACCTTGCAAGGCAGATTGAGGGTAAGATATCCTACAGGCGTGCCATCAAGATGGCAATTGCCTCGACCATGCGAATGGGCGCCGAAGGAATTAAGGTGCAGATCAGCGGCAGGCTCGGCGGCGCAGAGATGGCAAGGTCGGAAATGTACAAGGAGGGACGTACACCCCTGCATACCCTTAGGGCCAATATTGATTATGCACTCAGCGAGGCCCTGACCAAGGTGGGAATGATCGGCGTAAAGGTATGGATATGCAACGGAGAAGTTTACGGAAAACGCGACCTGTCGCCTAACCTGGGTGCAGGCGGACCTGCAACCGGAGATAAGCCGAAGGACAGGGGAGGATTTAAAAGAAGGAAAAAATAGTTTATTAATATACAATAAGATATTGTACCAATGTTACAGCCAAAGAAAACGAAATACAGACGGCAGCAGAAAGGCAAGATGAAGGGCAACGCACAGCGCGGCAACCAGTTGGCATTCGGCTCGTTCGGCATAAAGGCCCTTCAGGAATCCTGGATCACGAGCCGTCAGATCGAAGCTGCCAGGCAGGCGGTTACCCGTCATATGAAAAGGGAGGGGCAGATCTGGATAAGGATATTTCCGGATAAACCTATAACCAAAAAACCCGCAGAGGTCCGTATGGGTAAGGGTAAAGGTGCTCCCGAAGCTTTCGTTGCACCGGTTACTCCCGGCAGAATAATCATAGAGGCGGAAGGTGTGCCTATTGAAGTCGCCAGGGAGGCTCTCAGGCTTGCAGCCCAGAAGCTGCCTATTACCACGAAATTCGTTGTACGGCGTGATTTTGAGCACAAACCCAATTGATCTAAAGAATAATACAATATGAAGATTAAAGAGATAAAGGAGTTATCCACCAGCGAAATAGAGGAGCGGATCGATACTGAGAAGAGCCTCCTGCTCAAGCTCAGGATGAACCATACGGTATCGCCGCTTGACAATCCTCTTAAAATACCGGCTACCAGAAGGAATATTGCCAGGTTGAAGACTGAATTGCATCAACGTATGTTAACAGAGAAACAGAAAAGTTAGTTATACCAATGGAAAGGAAACTTAGAAAAGAACGGGTCGGTGTTGTTATAAGCAACAAAATGGAGAAGTCCATATTAGTTACCGTTAACCGCAGGGTTAAGCATCCGATTTACGGAAAGTTTTTAAAGAAATCGACCAAGCTGATGGCTCATGATGAGCAGAACAGCTGTAATATTGGTGATACTGTCAAGATAATGGAAACGAGGCCTTTGAGCAAGGATAAATGCTGGAGGCTGGTAGAAATAATAGAAAGAGCTAAATAACGATGATACAACAAGAGAGCAGATTAGGCGTAGCTGACAACTCAGGGGCCAAGGAGGTCCTTTGCATCAGGGTGCTTGGCGGAAGCGGAAAGAAATATGCAAGAGTAGGCGATAAGATAGTTGTTACTGTAAAAAGCGCCATTCCCTCAGGTGAAATCAAGAAGGGAACAGTAACCAAGGCCGTGGTTGTCCGCACCAAGAACGAAATACGCAGAAACGACGGATCCTATATCCGGTTCGATGACAACGCGGTAGTTCTTCTTAACAACGTTGGTGAAATAAGGGGTACCCGTATATTCGGCCCCGTCCCGCGCGAGCTTCGTGAGAAATATATGAAGATAGTCTCGCTTGCGCCGGAAGTATTATAGTAAAACATTAAATAACAGTCTGATGGGCAGAAAATTCCATATAAAGAAAGGTGATACGGTTTACGTTAACTCTGGTGAATCCAGGGGACAACAGGGAAGGGTTCTCAATGTGATTACAAAAGACGGGAAGGCCATTGTTGAAGGTGTTAACATGGTGGCCCGGCACACGAAACCCAATGCAAAGCACACACAGGGAGGAATAATCAGGAAGGAAGCACCTGTCAATATTACCAACCTGATGCTGGTAGACCCTTCAACGGGCAATCCCACAAAAGTGGGCCGTCGGGTCAATGATGAAAACAAATTGGTACGTTATTCTAAAAAAACGGGGGAGGAAATCAAGTAATGGACTACAAGCCTTCACTTAAAGACAAATATTTCAATGAGATTGTGCCTGCACTCAAAAAGGAGTTCAAATACAAGACTGTCATGCAGGTGCCCAAATTGCAAAAGATCGTAATAAACCAGGGCGTCGGAGCTGCGGTAGCGGACAAGAAGCTGATCGAAACGGCACAGGCTGAACTTACTGCTATAGCTGGTCAGAAAGCTGTGCAGACGGTCTCTAGGAAAGATATTTCAAACTTCAAGCTCAGGCGCGATATGCCGATCGGGGTGCGTGTTACGCTCCGCAGTGAGAAGATGTATGAGTTCCTGGAAAGACTTATAGCCGCTGCCTTGCCAAGGATCAGGGATTTCAGGGGAGTTAGCGGTAAGCTCGACGGACGCGGCAACTATACTCTGGGCATCGCCGAGCAAATTATTTTTCCGGAAATAGATATTGACAAGATCAATAAAATACTGGGAATGGAGATCACCTTTGTGACCACTGCCGCCACAGATGAAGAGGGGTATGCGTTACTCAGGGAGTTTGGGATACCATTCAAGAACGTAAAAAAGAATTAGAAAATGGCAAAAGAGTCAATGAAAGCGCGTGAAAAGCGCCGGCAAAAACTTGTGGACCGTTACGCAGAGAAGCGGGCCCAGCTTAAAGCAGAGGGTGATTATGTCGGATTGAGCCGCCTGCCACGTAACAGCAACCCTATTCGTCTTCATAACCGGTGCAAGCTTACAGGAAGGCCCAAAGGTTATATAAGGCAGTTCGGTGTAAGCAGGATAACTTTCAGGGAGATGGCATCCAAGGGTCTGATCCCCGGTATAAGAAAAGCTAGTTGGTAATTAATTATTAAAATAATAACTGAGATGACAGATCCGATAGCAGATTATCTTACGCGGCTGAGAAATGCCATCATGGCAAAGCATAAGATCGTTGAGATTCCTGCTTCCAATGTAAAAAAGGATATAACCAAAATTCTTCATGAGAAGGGTTATATTCTCAACTATAAGTTCCAGGATGACGGGGTACAGGGGATCATTAAGATTGCCCTGAAGTATCACCCCGGGACAAAGCAGCCGGCCATTAAATCGCTTCGCCGTGTCAGCCGGCCCGGTCTCAGGCAGTATAAAGGCAAGGATGACCTTCCGAGAGTGCTTAACGGACTTGGTGTTGCTATAATGTCGACATCCCAGGGGGTTATGACCGATAAGGAAGCCCGCAAGATGAGTATCGGCGGTGAAGTAATGTGTTACGTTTATTAACTGGAGGATTATAAATGTCAAGAATAGGAAATTTACCGGTAGAGATACCCGAGAAAGTAACCGTATCAGTCGACAAGGATAATCTTGTAACCGTAAAAGGACCGCTGGGCGAGCTGAATGAAAAGCTTGACAGCCGGATAACCGTAAAGGTAGAGGAAAACCAGGTGGTATTCTCGCGGTCGTCGGAAGACAACCAGTCAAAGTCGATGCACGGTTTGTATCGGGCCCTTGTGTATAATATGGTTGAAGGGGTATCAAAGGGTTATGAGATCAAACAGGAACTTGTTGGCGTCGGTTACAGGGCTGAAGCTAAAGGTCAGGTGCTGGAGCTCAGTCTCGGGTATTCACATGATATATTTTTTGAAATTCCACCTGAGATAGCGGTTGAGGCCAAAACTGAGAGGCGCAGCAACCCGGTCATTACCCTGAAGGGAATAGATAAGCAGCTTATAGGCCAGGTTGCAGCCAAAATAAGGTCATTCCGCAAACCTGAACCCTACAAGGGCAAGGGAGTGAAGTTCGTGGGAGAGCATATAAGGAAGAAGGCCGGCAAATCTGCAAGTGTTTAATTTTTTCAAAACAGGTAATAAATCATGGCTTTAACTAAGCTTAAGAGAAGAAAGCGGATAAAGATGAGGATCCGCAGACATGTGTCAGGGACCCAGGAGCGGCCCAGGATGTCGGTTTTCCGCAGCAACAGGGGTATTTATGTTCAGCTGATTGACGATCTCAACGGGAGAACACTGGTTGCCGCAACCTCAAAAGAAGAGATCGGTGAGGATCCCAAAAAGGTCACCAAAACCCAACAGGCAAAACATGTTGGTAAACTCATTGCCGAAAAATCTCTTGAAAAAGGTATTTCGACAGTGGTATTTGACAGAAACGGCTATTTGTATCATGGCAGGGTAAAGGCTTTGGCTGATGCCGCCAGGGAAGCAGGATTAAAATTTTAATTATGTCAACAACAATAAGAAAAGTAAAAACCAGTGATCTGGAGCTGAAAGACAGGGTCGTAAGTATTCAGCGTGTGACCAAGGTAACAAAGGGAGGCCGCACATTCAGTTTTTCCGCCATAGTGGTGGTTGGGAATGAAGATGGAATAGTGGGATACGGTCTTGGTAAGGCCAATGAGGTAACAACTGCAATTGCAAAGGGTATTGAAGATGCCAAGAAGAACCTGGTAAGAGTGCCGATACACAAAGGCACAATACCTCACGAGCAGGCGGCCAAATACGGCGGTGCCAGGGTTTTTATGAAGCCAGCCTCACACGGAACCGGTGTAGTTGCCGGAGGTGCGATGCGTGCAGTGCTTGAAAGTGTCGGAGTGACCGACGTGCTTGCCAAGTCAAAGGGGTCTTCCAATCCCCACAACCTTGTCAAGGCCACCTTTGAAGCGCTTATGGAGTTGCGTGACGCGCATACGGTTTCTGAACTCAGGGGGATACCATTGGAAAAGGTTTTTAACGGTTAGAAATTAATATATCATGGCAAAGATTCGGATTACACAGGTAAAGAGCAGGATCGGCAGTAACCAGAGTCAGAAAAGGACCCTGGCGGCTTTGGGCCTGAAAAGGATAAGCAGCAGCGTCGAAGCTGAATCGACACCCCAGGTACTGGGCATGGTTGAGAAGGTGCGTCATCTGCTTAAGGTCGAAAAGATAAAATAATTTAATCATTGTTTCAGATATGGATTTGAGTAATTTAAAACCGGCAAAAGGTTCGGTAAAACGCAATAAAAGGCTTGGACGGGGCGAGGGTTCCGGCAGAGGAGATACTGCTACAAAAGGCCATAAGGGTCAGAAATCCCGCTCCGGATACAGCAGGCAGGCAGGATTCGAGGGAGGGCAGATGCCGCTTCAGAGGAGGGTCCCCAAATTCGGGTTCAAGAATATAAACCGCAAGTCCTACAAAGGGATAAATCTTGGTGTATTACAGGGACTGGCAGATAAGACCGGGGCAACATCAATAGATGTCCAGACACTGGTCAGTGCCGGATTTGTTTCGCGCAACGACATGGTAAAGATACTTGGGAACGGCACCCTGGATGCTAAATTGGAAGTGAAAGCCCACGCGTTTTCCAAGTCGGCCCAGGAAGCAATTGAGAAATCAGGTGGTACTGCGGTAAAAATTTAACCTCTATGAAGAAATTCATTGAAACCATAAAGAACATTTTCAAGATTGAGGATCTGCGCTCAAGAATTCTTTATACTCTTGGGATACTGCTTATATATCGCCTCGGTTCGTTTGTTGTTCTTCCGGGGATAGATCCTTCAGAACTGGCTGCACTGAAGATGCAGACCGCTGATGGAATACTCGGGCTTCTGGACATGTTCTCGGGAGGAGCCTTTGCGAATGCTTCAATATTTGCACTTGGTATCATGCCGTATATATCGGCATCGATCGTAGTACAGCTTCTCGGTATAGCAATTCCTTATTTTCAGCGACTGCAGCGCGAAGGCGAGAGCGGCCGCAGGAAGATCAACCAGATAACAAGATATCTTACCGTTCTCATCCTTATTTTCCAGGGCCCGGCCTACCTTACAAACCTGAGGGGACAGGTTCCGCAGGCTTTTGTAATGGAAGGAGCCATGTTCTGGGCATTCCTGGTAATAATTTTGATAGCGGGCACCATGTTCGTTATGTGGCTTGGTGAGCGTATTACCGACAAGGGAATTGGAAACGGGATCTCGCTTATTATAATGGTAGGGATCATTGCAAGGCTTCCGTTTGCACTTGCTGCCGAATTCCTTTCAAAGCTCGAGCAGCAGGTAGGCGGAGGGCTCATTATGTTTATTGTAGAGATGGTCGTGTTGTTCTTTGTCTTCATGGGTACCATATTGCTGGTACAGGGTACAAGGAGAATACCTGTTCAGTATGCGAAACGTATAGTTGGAAATAAACAGTATGGTGGTGTGCGGCAATATATACCCCTTAAGGTGAATTCAGCGGGTGTCATGCCAATAATTTTCGCCCAGGCACTTATGTTCATCCCCTTAACCTTGTCAAGTTTTGCACCGACCGAGACGATGACCGGTTTTGCAGCGGCTTTCAGCAATTTTACCGGGTTTTGGTATAATTTTACTTTTGCGGTTCTTATTATATTGTTTACATATTTTTATACGGCCGTTACAATTAATCCCTCGCAGATGGCTGAGGACATGAAACGTAACGGAGGCTTTATACCCGGTGTCAAGCCCGGGAAGAAAACTGTGGAGTTCCTTGATACCATAATGTCAAGGATCACACTGCCCGGCTCCATGTTTCTGGCACTTGTTGCAATTATGCCCGCATTTGCCATGCTGGCCGGTGTTAACTCACAGTGGGCACAGTTTTATGGTGGCACCTCACTGCTTATTATGGTTGGAGTTGTACTTGATACCCTTCAGCAGATTGAAAGTCACCTGCTGATGAGGCATTATGACGGCCTGATGAAAACAGGCAGAATAAAGGGAAGAAGCGGCGGAGGCGGCATCTGACCTGATAATACAAGTTCTTTGATGTTAAATGACAAGACAAGGGAAGCGATAGAGATCATGCGGGAGTGCAACCTCCTTGTGTCACGAACACTTGCTGAGGTTGCGGCAATTCTGGAACCTGGAGTGACCACCCTTGAACTTGACCGTATAGCAGAACAATTTATCACTGATAGCGGTGCAGAACCCGGGTTCAAGGGATACAACGGGTTTCCTAAAACTCTCTGCACATCGGTCAATTCACAGGTCGTACATGGAATTCCATCGGATTATGTTCTGAAAGAGAATGATATTGTTTCTATCGACTGCGGTGTAAGGATGAAAGGATATTACGGCGATACCGCCTATACCTTTGCAGTTGGGGAGATTGACAGCCGGGTAGCCGAATTGTTGCGTGTAACCTATGAATCCCTTTACAGGGGAATAGAACAGGCGGTTTCCGGCAAAAGGCTGGGCGATATAGGGTTTGCAGTACAGCAGCATGCCGAAGCTGCCGGGTTTTCCGTGGTGAGGGAGATGGTTGGTCATGGTATTGGTGAAAAACTGCATGAAGATCCTGAAGTGCCCAATTACGGGAAAAGGGGGCGCGGATCCCTTCTCAGGGAGGGAATGGTGATATGCATAGAGCCGATGATCAATCTTGGCGGGAGAAGCATAGTGCAGGAGGCTGACGGATGGACCATACGCACGCGGGACAACAAACCGTCAGCACATTACGAGCTTCCGGTTGTTGTGAGCAAAGACTCTGCTGATATCTTGTCTACATTCGAGTATATAGAAGAAGTTTTATTAACCAAAAACAACGGGTTACCATGGCAAAACAGAAAGCCATAGAACAGGACGGCACCATTATTGAGGCCTTATCAAATGCGATGTTTAAGGTTGAGCTTGAGAACGGTCACACAATAATTGCACATATTTCCGGGAAGATGAGGATGCATTATATAAAAATCCTTCCCGGTGACAAGGTCAAGGTTGAAATGTCACCCTATGATCTTACAAAAGGAAGAATTTGTTACAGGTATAAATAATATAAAAACAATCTGTTATGAAAGTCAGAGCTTCAGTCAAGAAGAGAAGTGCGGAATGTAAGATAGTCCGCCGAAAAGGACGACTTTATGTTATCAACAAGAAGAATCCCAAATTCAAGCAAAGACAGGGATAGATCTGCGTTATCTCCGACCTGTTTATTGGGCCGGGGAAAGTGCGGGGTATGTTACAATGTTATACCAATGCAATAAATTTTAAATAATAAATAAACTATGGCAAGAATTGTCGGTGTAGATTTACCAAAAAACAAAAGGGGTGAGGTTGGGCTGACCTATATATACGGAATAGGCCACAGCACCGCCCGGCAAATCCTGGATGAGGCCGGTATTGACAGGAACATCAAGGTAAAGGACTGGGATGACAGTCAGCTTGCAGGCATCAGGAACATCATCAACGAGAAACTTAAGGTAGAGGGAGAACTGCGCTCCTCAGTTCAGATGAATATAAAGCGTTTGATGGACATCGGGTGCTACAGGGGTATACGTCACCGTATCGGGTTGCCGGTGCGGGGACAAAGCACCAAGAACAATGCAAGAACCCGTAAGGGCAGAAAGAAAACCGTTGCCAACAAGAAGATGGCTACCAAATAAACAGTTAAGTAAATATGGCAAAGAAAACAGGTACATCAAGAAAGAGAGTCGTCAAAGTTGAGCCCGTGGGTCAGGCTCACATACATGCTTCATTCAACAATATCATTGTTACCCTTACAAATAACAACGGTCAGGTAATATCCTGGTCATCTGCCGGTAAGAACGGATTCAGGGGCTCAAAGAAGAATACTCCTTATGCCGCACAGGTTTCTGCAGCTGATTGTGCCAAGAAAGCGTATGACCTTGGCCTGCGCAAGGTAAAGGCTTTTGTCAAGGGACCGGGTTCGGGCCGCGAATCTGCCATAAGGACAATACACACGTCGGGGATTGAGGTTACCGAGATAGTTGACGTAACCCCGATGCCTCACAACGGTTGTCGTCCGCCCAAGCGCAGGCGTGTATAATTGGAATTGATTGAGAAAATAAAATAATCTGTTAAAAGAAATGGCAAGATATACAGGACCAAGAACCAAAATCGCAAGAAAGTTCGGAGAACCGATATTTGGAGCTGACAAAGTACTGGAAAAGAAAAACTATCCGCCTGGAATGCACGGGAATATGCGGAGACGTAAAAAGACTTCCGAGTATGGGGTGCAGCTGCAGGAGAAGCAGAAGGCCAAGTATACATATGGTGTGCTGGAACGTCAGTTCAGCAATCTTTTCAAGAAAGCCTCCCGTGCAAAGGGCATTACCGGGGAGGTTTTGCTGCAGCTTCTTGAATCAAGGCTGGATAACGTGGTATTCAGAATGGGGATAGCCCCTACAAGGGCGGCTGCCCGCCAGCTTGTTTCTCACAGGCATATCACGGTTAACGGCAAGGTTGTAAATATTCCCTCATATATTGTAAAAGGCGGTGATTACGTTGGGGTAAGGGAGAAATCGAAATCTCTTGAGGCCATAACCGAATCACTCAACGGAAGAAAACGCAATGCATATTCCTGGATTGAATGGGATGCTGATCAGATGAGAGGCAGGTTTTTGAATATGCCTGAAAGGGAAGATATTCCTGAAAATATAAAAGAACAATTGATTGTAGAATTGTACTCAAAATAAAATTGTAATGGCAGTATTAGCATTTCAGAAACCGGAACAAGTCATAATGGTCGAATCGACCGATACTATCGGGAAATTCGAATTTCGTCCTCTCGAACCTGGATATGGAATTACCATCGGGAATGCGCTTAGAAGAGTGTTGCTATCATCACTTGAAGGGTATGCGATCACTTCGATTAAAATTGCGGGTGTTGATCACGAATTCTCCACCATTACAGGTGTTCTGGAAGATGTGACCGAGATAATCCTGAACCTTAAGCAGGTAAGATTCAAAAAGCAGATTGAAGATAGCGAGGGAGAAAAAATCTCTGTTTCAGTCAACGGGCAGAAGGAGCTCAAAGCAGGAGACCTTTCAAAGTTCCTGAGTGGCTTTATTGTACTGAACCCTGAGCAGGTAATTTGCAGGATGGAACCTGAAACAAAGCTTCAGATTGAATTAAATATTTCCAAAGGACGCGGTTATGTCCCTTCGGAGGAAAATAAGCCTGCAGAGACCGAATTCGGGCTGGTCGCAACGGATTCCATTTTTACACCCATAAAGAATGTTAAGTATTCGGTTGAGAACTACAGGGTAGAGCAGAAGACTGACTATGAGAAGCTGATATTTGAGATACAGACCGATGGTTCAATCCATCCCAAGGAAGCCCTTAAGGAGTCTGCCAAAATTCTGATTTACCACCTGATGCTGTTCTCAGACGAGAAGATCACCCTGGAAACAGATGAGAAGTTCGCCAATGAGGAGTTTGATGAGGAAGTGCTTCACATGAGACAGTTGCTGAAATCCAGGCTGGTTGATCTTGACCTGTCGGTACGGGCCCTTAATTGCCTGAAGGCCGCCGAAGTTGAGACACTGGGTGACCTGGTCAAGTTCAATAAGAACGATCTTTTGAAATTCCGGAACTTCGGAAAGAAGTCCCTTACAGAGCTTGATGAGCTTCTGGAATCGATGAACCTGAATTTCGGCATGGATATTTCAAAGTATAAATTAGACAAGGATTAATAAAAATGAGACACAGAAAGAAGTTAAATCATTTGGGGAGGACCAGTTCTCACAGGAAAGCCATGCTGGCCAATATGGCTTCTTCACTAATTCTTCACAAAAGGATTACAACAACCGTTGCAAAAGCAAAGGCATTAAGGATATATGTGGAACCGCTTATTACAAGATCAAAAGAGGACTCCACTCACTCAAGACGGGTGGTTTTCAGCTATCTGAAGGACAAATATGCTGTTTCAGAGCTATTCCGTGAAGTGTCTCCAAGAGTGGCTGAACGGCCGGGCGGTTATACAAGGATACTGCGTACGGGTAACAGGTTGGGCGATAATGCAGATATGTGCATCATCGAGCTTGTAGATTATAACGAGAATATGCTCGAAGCACAAAAGGAGAAGAAAGCCGCCGGCAAAAGGAGCAGAAGAGGACGCAGGGGCAAGGGTGCAGGAGCCGGCGAGACCCCGGCTACCGGACAGGTAAAGGGAACTCCCGAAAAAGCACCTTCCGCCGAAGAGCAAAAGCAGGAAGAGACTGCCGTTGCAGAAGCGGCTAAGGAAGAAGCTCCTGCCGCCGAAGAGAAGAAAGAGGAGCCTGCCGCCGAAGAGGAGGTGAAAGAGGAACCTGCCGCCGAAGAGGTGAAAGAGGAACCTGCCGCCGAAGAGGAGGTGAAAGAGGAACCTGCCGCCGAAGAGGAGGGAAAAAAGGATGAAAAACCTTCAGATGAGCAGAAATCCTGACAATAATATTTAGAATGCCTTAAGAATTTAAAGGATAAGGATATTAATCCTTGTCCTTTTTTTTCGGGCAGGGTAGAGCAAACAACAAGATGACCAGTTAAATATTTTTTAAACACCTAAAATCTTAAAGCTATGGGACAAATTGCCCGGATACATGCCAGACAAATTCTTGATTCCCGTGGGAATCCAACTATCGAAGTTGACGTCATAACCGAAAGCGGATTTTTCGGACGTGCAGCCGTACCCTCCGGTGCTTCAACCGGGATTCACGAAGCTGTTGAGCTGCGTGATGGCGACAAATCAAAATATCTTGGAAAAAGCGTTGAAAATGCTGTTAATAACGTCAATACCGTAATAAATGATGAATTGACCGGATGGGATGTCCAGGATCAGAACGGGATTGATGAGGCCATGATAAAGCTGGACGGGACAGATAATAAAGGTAAGCTCGGAGCCAATGCAATCCTTGGTGTTTCCCTGGCCGTTGCGCGTGCAGCTGCCGCATCAACCGGACAGGACCTTTTCAGGTACATAGGAGGCGTCAATGCCAATACTCTCCCAATTCCCATGATGAACATCCTTAACGGAGGCTCGCATGCCGACAATAAGATTGATATCCAGGAATTCATGATCATGCCTGTTGGAGCATCTTCTTTCTCAGAAGGTCTGCGCATGGGTGCCGAAGTTTTCCACAACCTTAAAAATGTTCTTAAGAAAAGCGGGCATTCTACCAACGTTGGCGATGAGGGTGGTTTTGCCCCCAACCTCGGCTCCAATGAAGAGGCTATTGAGGTGGTTCTTGAAGCTGTAAAGCAGGCAGGATACAAACCGGGCGATGATATTGTTATTGCACTCGACGCAGCGGCATCGGAATTCTATAACAAGGAGAAGAAGGTTTATGAGTTCGAGTCTACAGGACAGACCTTTACCAATGTTCAACTGGCTGATTTCTGGAAAGAATGGGTTGAAAAGTACCCGATCGCATCAATTGAGGATGGGTTTGATGAGGATGACTGGGAAGGCTGGAATGCTTTGTACAAAGCTGTTGGGGACAAGGTTCAGCTCGTTGGTGATGATCTTTTCGTAACAAATGTGAAACGACTTCAGAGGGGTATTGATGAGGGGTCAGCCAATTCAATCCTGATAAAGGTAAATCAGATCGGCACTCTTACAGAGACGATAAATGCCGTTCAGCTTGCAACACAGAACCAGATGACATCGGTTATTTCTCACCGCTCAGGTGAAACAGAAGATAATTTTATTGCCGATCTGGCAGTTGCGCTTAATACGGGACAGATCAAGACAGGATCTGCTTCGAGGTCGGACCGTGTAGCCAAGTACAACCAGCTTCTCAGGATTGAGGAGACCCTTGGTGACCTGGCAAAATACCCCGGCAGGAGCTTCAAATATTACAGGAAGTAGCAGATAGGGTTTTTCAGACAAATTTATCGGGGGCCGCAGTGCCCCCGTTTTTTTTGCCTTCATCCACCTGGTTGCCACGCATTCGCTCACTGTTGTGTGTGGGGCTCTGATATTATTCTCCTTGCCTGACTTATTATATTTTGCATAATAGATGATTTTTGTTAGCTTTATGTTTTTATGACATTTATCATATAATTTGATGCTATGGATCCGATAAAGAAGAAATTTGTTGATATGGCCCTTCCCAGGGTTGCAGAGTTCAGGAACTTACTTGCCGAACATTCCGGCAAGGTCATTGGCGAAGTCACCATAGGAAGCGTTCTTACAGGAATGAAAGGTACAGTGAGCCTGCTGTGTGATACTTCAAAGCTCGATCCTGAGGAAGGTATCCGTTTCAGAGGTTATTCCATTCCCGAGTTACGGGAAAAACTCCCCAAAAAGAACCCTGAAGGCGAGCCTCTGCCTGAAGGATTGTTCTACCTGATGTTGCTGGATGAACTGCCGACAATGGAAGATGTTGATGCTCTCAGCAGCGAATGGGCATCCCGTGCCGAAGTGCCGGAATACGTGTACAGGATAATTGATTCTTTCCCGGCAGATACCCGTCCGATGGTCCAGTTTTCAGCAGCCATCCTGGCAATGGCCAGGGACTCAAAGTTCATGGAGGCTTACCTTGACGGTCTTGGCAAAAAGGAACACTGGGATACAACCTACGAAGATGTGATGGACCTTATAGCCAGACTGCCCCGTATTGCAGCGTATATATACCGCAGGATGTATCATGATAACAAACAGGTAGATCCTGATCCCTCGCTCGACTGGGCAGCAAACCTTGCACATATGATGGGGTTTGACAATTATGAGGTCCACCGTCTGTTGCGTCTCTATATGTTTCTCCATGCAGATCATGAGGGAGGGAATGTTTCCGCACACACCACCCATCTGGTAGGTTCAGCCCTGAGCAATCCCTATTATGCATATGCAGCAGGGATGACCGGACTGGCTGGTCCGTTACACGGATTTGCAAACCAGGAGGTTATCCGGTGGATGTTCAATATGATTGAAGATATCGGTCCTGCCTGTGATGACAAGGAGAAGATAAGGAAGTATGTATTGCAGCAGATAGAATCCGGAAAGGTAGTTCCGGGCTACGGACATGCGGTGCTCAGGAAGACGGATCCGAGATTTACCGCCCAGCTTGAGTTTGGACAGAAATACCTTCCTGATGATCCCTGGCTGATAACAATGACCTGCCTCTATGAGGTGGTTCCGGAGGTATTGGGCGGCATCAACAAGATCAAGAACCCCTGGCCAAATGTTGATGCCGGTTCAGGTGTACTCCTCATGCATTATGGAATAAAGGAGTTTGATTTTTATACGGTACTGTTCGGGGTATCCCGTGCTCTTGGTGTTCTTGCTTCACTGTGCTGGGACAGGGCTTACGGATTACCGATAGAGAGGCCAACATCGCATCCGCTTGACTGGTTTAAAAAGCAGGCAGGAATTTAATATTAAATATCACCAGGAGACCGGCAGGCAAATGCCGGTTTTTTTGTGCTATTTAGCACTGATTGCGGTATAAATAGTAAATTAGCGGGATATAACAGAAAAGTCTTGCTGACAGTGAATAATTGCCGGTTTTCCCATTATAACAGAGATGCCTGCCTGCCTGTATTATTTGGAGGTAAAGTCACCCTGTTTTTGGCGGCAATGATGTTACTGGTTTTTGTCTGTACCCGTAGTTTTGCAACTCCCGGCAGGGATATCAGGATTGTCGGATACAGCCTGGAGGAGGGGTTATCCCAAATATCGGTGAACTCCATATTCCTTGATTCCTACGGGTTCATCTGGGTCGGGACCCAATACGGGCTCAACCAGTTTGATGGGTACGGTTTCAGGGCTTTCAAGCATCAGCCGTCTGGCAGGGGCTCGTTGTCAAACAGCACCATCAACTCTGTTATTGAAGATGACCGGGGTAATTTATGGGTGGCCACTGATGACGGTCTGAACATGTTTGACCGGAAAAGTGAAACCTTTATTGTGTACAGGCATGAACCGGGTAACAGGTATTCATTAAGTCACAATAAAGTAACAGGGCTCTTCCGGGACAGCGGTGGTACAATATGGATTAAAACGCCACTTGGCCTTGATAGATTTGATCAGCAATCGGGTGTGTTTGAAAATGCAGGGTCTTATGATCTTTCACCAGTATGGACGGAAGAGAACGGGGGCGAACCAATTTATGAGGATTCCAGGGGGCGCTTATGGATTGGATCTAATAACGGGTTGCTGTTATTTGACAGGATTGGAGGACAGTTTCAGGTATACCGGCATGATACGGATGATCCTGGATCAATAAGCAGCAACAACGTACGAGCAGTCTTTGAAACTTCCGGCGGACATATGCTTATAGGTACGGACAACGGGCTGAATATTTTCTATCCGGGTAAACAACAATTCGTCAGGTTCTTACCCGGGAGTTATATAACCGCCGGTACCGAAATAAATCATATTAACCATATTTATGAAGACAGAAATGGTACCGTGTGGACAGGTACTAACGGAGGCCTTTTTTCATTTTCGCCAGTTTCAGGTGTGTTCGGGACTTTTACCTCCGGCCGTGGTGTTACGCCATTTATGAACATGGAGGTGACCTCAGTTACTGAGGATAATTCGGGTAATTTGTGGGTTGGCACACTTGGCGGTTTGTTCATGGCAGATGGAAATAACAAGTTCAGATCTTACAGGATACATGACTATATGCCTGAAGCTGCTCCTGCTGCCAGGATCATCGCATCAATCAGTCTGGCAGGTGATGATGAACTCTGGGTCGGTACATGGGGCGGAGGGCTCTTCAGGATAAAAAGAAATGCAATCGACGCCGTGCACTACTCTTCATTGTCGGCCGTTACCACAAGAAGGATAAGCAATGATTTCGTTCATGTCATATTTCAACGCAGTGACGGGAACTTAATATTGGGAACAAGGGACGGACTGGATATATACCTTGGGGAGAACATTGGGTTTGCTCCCTATTGCCCGTCAGACGACCCGGGTGACTGCTCTGTGTTCAGTTCCAACCGGGTATATTCGGTACTGGAGGACTCCCGGCAGGTTATGTGGGTTGCCACCCGGAACGGACTTTATGCTTTTGACAATGGTAAAATGCTTGAATACCTTCATGACCCCGACGATGATAACTCAATATCATCCAACCAGGTCCACGACATCAAAGAATGCAGTAACGGGTATATATGGCTGGCAACTGCAAGGGGACTGAACCGTTATGACAGGGAGACCGGAATTTTTCTCAGCTACCTCAAGAACCCTGAGATGGGACGGTTCAGCCTGAGCAATAATGAGGTAACGGCAATTCATGAAGATGCCGGCGGTAACCTGTGGATAGGGACTGTTGCGGGACTCAACAGGTTCTTTCCCCGCACAGGATCTTTCATGGTATTTTCTGAAATCGAGGGACTGCCCGACAACCTGATTTATGCTATTGCCGAAGACGATAACGGCAGGCTCTGGCTGAGCACCAACAACGGGATTGCAAGGTTTGATCCTGATAATTTTGAAGTGATAAACTTTAATGTGGATGATGGCTTGCAGGATTATGAGTTTAATCTGGGAGCAGTCTATAAGAGTAATGAAGGTGAAATTTTTTTTGGTGGGGTATCAGGGTTTAACAGCTTTTATTCTGATTCAATCCTGTACAATGATAATATACCGCCTGTCGTAATAACATCTTTTGAGGTACAGGCACCCGGATATGAAAGATCTATACCGGTCACAGGTACTGAAGAGATCATCCTGCAGCCTTATGAGAATTCATTCAGTATTGAGTTTGCAGCCCTCGATTTTACCCGGCCCCACAGGAACAGGTACTCATACACAATTGATGGATTGGAAGATACCTGGATATACTCGGGTGCCAGGAGGGTCGCAGGATTTAACAGGGTGCCTCCGGGTACATACCTGTTCCGGGTAAGGGGATCTAATAATGACGGAATATGGAACGAAGAAGGTGCATCGGTCAGGATCGTGGTAGTAACACCCTGGTGGATGTCGGGTTATGCATATTTCTTTTATGTTATTTCAGTACTGGGATTTATATACATAATTGTAATGTTCAGCACCATTCAGCTTCGAACGGCAAACCAGGTACTGAGGGAAAAAGAGCAGGCATCACAGGAGGTGGCACGCCAGAAGGAGGAGTTGTCGTTAAAGAACAGGAATATTACCGACAGCATAAACTATGCACGCAGAATTCAGATGGCTATGATGCCGAAATCCCGCCAGTTGCAAAGGCATTTTCACGATTCATTTATCTTCTACAGTCCCAAGGATATTGTCAGCGGTGATTTTTTCTGGGTAAGCAAAAGAAAGGATAAAGTATTTATTGCTGTGGTTGATTGCACCGGTCACGGTGTTCCCGGTGCTTTTATGTCAATAATAGGATACGAACTTCTCAGGACCATCATCAATGTTAAAGGCATTGAAAGTCCGGCCGATATATTGAATGAACTTAATGTCGATTTTTCCAAAATTTTTGACTCGGATGGGGAAAAGGATTATTCATTCCGCGACGGGATGGATGTCGGATTTGTTGTGATTGACCGCGGAAAATCATTACTTGAGTTTTCCGGGGCTTTCTCGCCTATGTATCTGATAAGGGATATGTCAATAACCGAGGTGAAAGGCAATCGTTTTCCTGTTGGTATTATGGAAGATCTGATCGGAGAGTCCTTTACAAACCATACTATTCACCTGGAAGAGGATGATGTGATATACCTGTTTTCTGATGGTTATCCGGATCAGTTCGGGGGGGAGGATGGCAAAAAATTCAAGTTCAGGAGGTTCCGGCACCTGTTGCTCAATATACACAAACTTCCCACCATGCAGCAAAAAGATATGCTTGAGGAGAGCATGATCCAGTGGATGGGCAGCGAGGAACAGGTTGATGATATCCTGGTTATCGGCATCAGGCCCGGTCTAAACCATGAATAAGCTGAGCTAATCAGCTTTTACCCGGAAGGAGGTTTCTTATCTTATCTACCAGAACCTCTACCTGGAAGGGTTTGCTTATGTAGTCGTCCATGCCCGCGGCCAGGCATTTTTCCCTGTCGCCGTGAAGGGCATTTGCGGTTATAGCAATGATCGGGGTGTGGGATTTGGTGGTGGCTTCAATCTCCCGTATCTTCCTTGTTGCAACAAATCCGTCAATAACCGGCATCTGAACATCCATAAGGATAACATCATATTTAGATGTGCCAAACTTATCCAGTGCCTCCTTGCCGTTGTTTGCAACATCTATGTTCTTAATATACTTGTTCAGGCTCAATACTACAATTTTCTGATTAATGGTGTTATCTTCCACAAGGAGTACGTTGGCATCCTTCAGCTTTTCCCCGGCTGTAACCTTATCAGCCATTTTCTCTCTTTCAGTTTTTACATCAGCTTTTGCTGATGGAACAGGGGATGCTGCTGTCCTGAAGGGGAGGGTGAAGAGAAATACCTGGTTTTTGTCTTTTGTTTGCAGGACATGAAGCTTTCCTCCCAGTTGTATTATTATCTTCCGGGCTATATTCAGATCAAGGTTGTTGCTTAAACTACCGTAATTCTGGCCTATAAACCCCGATCCACCACTGGTAGATGTTCTTTCCGGCTGAACCAGGTTAATGGGTTTGTCTGTACGCAGTTCAAACCTGATCTCTGTAATGTCGGATATCTGACCATGGATGTCGGCCAGGATATTAATATTGATTTTCCCCGGTCTCTTGTTCTTCAGAATCGTCTCAATAAGGTTAAGGAACACCTGTTTCAGCCTGACCGGATCTCCCTCCAGATCCCGAGATTTAAGTTTGTCATCAACTGAAAGGTTAAAATCCACAACCGGTTCTTTCTGGACTGTAAAGAGCCTGACTGAGCTTTCCAGAGTTGACAGAAGGTTGAAGCGGGTCTTTTCAGATCTTTTCTCACTTTCTATATCAACTTCGGTAATCTCTGCAATGTTCTCAATGGTGCTGACTAGGTTATTTGCCGATGCAATAATGGTTTCCATCATTTCCCGTTGTTCGGGCGTGAGGTTTACCTTATTCACCATATGACCTACCAGCATAATATTGCTCAATGGTGTACGTATCTGATGCGAAAGTTTGCTGATAAATGATTCTTTCAGCCTGGTCTCATTTCTGGCTTCAAGGAGTTGCAGTTCCAGGGCTTTGAGATAGCTCATCCTGTAGTATTCAAATATGATGGCGACAACATACATGGCCGTATAAAGACCGAAAAACCTTATGATGAACATTGCAGGTAAATCAGGTCTGTAAACCATTGTTTCGGGCAGGATGAAGAAAAGGAGACTTACAATCAGAAAGACGAGTGACACTGCAGTTCCGTTCCTGATACCCAGAATAATAACTGACAGGATCGGGAAGGCACAAAACCATATGATCACCGAGCCGTCGGTCTGATCTGAGGCAAACATTGTAAAAAGTACCAGTATGACCAGGGTCAGGTTAAACTTGGCTGCTATTTTATATTTCCCGGTTTTTCTTACATAATGTATGCTTGATAATAACAGGGCTGATGATGCAAGGGAAGCTGTACCAAAAAAGTATTCACCCCTCAGAAGCGCCATGATGCCGAAGACGAGGAAAAGGATAAAGCCTGCAAGACTGAGCAGGTTGATAAATACGACCTTGCTTACAAGACGTTCATCGTATTTTTCCTGCAACCCGGAACTTAATAACCCTGCCAGCCTGTTGAAAATATTCATTTTCCGTTATTTTGCCGGCCGTATCAGTTACCTCAGCCAGGCCTGTATTAATATCTCAAATGTAATAAAAAACTGTGATAGTGTATCTTTAAACCCGTCAAATAATCATTCCCCGGCCAGCATCAGGTCTTGAGTATACAATGATAGTGTTTTAGTTTATATTTGTATAGACATCCCGTTAAAACGAATGTGGCAGATAAGTTGTATTTTATTGATAGTTGTTTATGAGTGAAGATAAAAAGGTGATTTTCTCAATGGTGGGGGTTAGCAAGACCTGGCCGCCCCACAAAAAGGTCCTGAACAATATCTACCTCTCCTTTTTCTATGGGGCAAAGATAGGGATAATAGGCCTCAACGGATCGGGCAAGTCAACCCTGCTTAAAATAATTGCCGGCAAAGAGAAACCAACAGAGGGTGAAGTGGTGTTTTCTCCGGGATACAGGGTGGGCATGCTGGAGCAGGAACCGGTACTTGACCCCTCAAAGACGGTACGCGAAAACGTAATGGAAGGTGTGAGCGGGGTGGCAGGTTTGCTGAAGGAGTATGAAGAACTCAATATGCGGTTTGCAGAACCTATGGATGATGATGAGATGAACAAGCTGATAGAACGCCAGGGTGAGCTTACCGAAAAAATCGACAACCTTGGAGGATGGGAGCTTGACAGTAAGCTTGAGCGGGCGATGGATGCACTGAGGTGCCCGGACGGGGACAGTCCCGTCACAAACCTCTCCGGTGGAGAGGCCCGCAGGGTGGCTTTATGCAGGCTTCTGCTCGACGAGCCTGAGATACTGCTGCTCGATGAGCCCACCAATCACCTCGATGCAGAGTCTGTCCAATGGCTTGAGCAACACCTGAAGCAGTACAAGGGTACTGTTATAGCTATTACCCATGACAGGTACTTTCTCGACAATGTTGCGGGCTGGATACTGGAACTCGACAGGGGTGAGGGCATCCCATGGAAAGGGAATTATTCGTCATGGCTCGAGCAGAAAGCAAAACGTCTCGCGATGGAAGAGAAAACGGCCAGCAAGAGACAGAAAACACTCGAAAGGGAGCTTGAGTGGGTACGTATGGCCCCAAAAGCCCGCCATGCCAAGTCCAAAGCCAGGCTTTCGGCTTACGATAAGCTTCTTAATGAGGATGTTAAGCAGAAGGAGGATCGGCTGGAAATTTTCATTCCCAATGGTCCCCGGCTCGGCGATAAAGTGATCGAGGCCCGGAGCGTTGCCAAGGCTTATGGCGATAAGCTGCTGTTCGAAGATCTCAGCTTCATGCTGCCACCGGCAGGGATCGTCGGCATAATTGGACCCAACGGGGCGGGTAAGACCACCCTTTTCAGGATGATAATGGGTTCGGAGGAACCCGATAAGGGTGGGTTTGCAATTGGAGATACTGCAAAAGTTGCGTACGTTGACCAGGCTCATGCGGCAATAGATCCCGAAAAAACGGTCTTCGAAGTTATATCTGACAACAGCGAGCTGGTTCAGCTGGGAGGGCGTTCGATGAATGCAAGGGCATACGTGGCGCGGTTCAATTTTACCGGAGCTGATCAGGAGAAGAAATGCGGGGTGCTCTCGGGCGGTGAGTTTAACAGGCTTCATCTTGCACTTACCCTGAAAGAGAATGCCAACGTCCTTCTTCTTGACGAGCCCACCAACGATATAGATGTTAATACCTTAAGGGCGCTGGAAGAGGGTCTTGAAAGTTTTGCAGGTTGCGCGGTCATTATTTCTCACGACCGGTGGTTCCTCGACAGGGTGGCAACCCATATACTGGCATTCGAAGGCGAATCAAGGGTCTGCTGGTTTGAGGGAAGTTACTCTGAATATGAGGAGAACCGCCGTAAAAGGCTGGGAGATATAGGACCAAAACGAATACGTTACAGAAAACTGACATCATAATGAGCGATACCGGGGCAGAACCCGGTTTACCAAACCACTTTGATAAATTAAATCAGCAAAAATGGAAAGAATCGACGAACACCCGCAGAATGAAAGAACATGGGCAATGTTCTGTCACCTGAGTGCTTTTGCCGGGTATATCATACCTTTTGGCGGTATCATCGGCCCTATAATCACCTGGGCAATGAAAAAGGACCAGTATGAACTTGTTGACGACCAGGGCAAAGAGGCAATAAATTTCAACATTTCAATTTTTATCTATTACGTTATATCGGCAATACTGATCCTGGCTCTTGTCGGCATACCGTTACTTGTGGCACTGTTCTTTTTCAGGCTTATAATTACCGTGATTGCGGCTGTCAAGGCCAATGAGGGTGTCCGCTTCAGGTATCCGTTATGCATACGTTTTTTAAGCTGATCCGGCAGAAGAACCCGGCCTGGTAGTATGAGGTATTTTCGCCACATGCTTTAATCATTTAATACTATCTTTGCCCGCTGAGAAACAAACTGTGTTATTAATGTCGCAAAAACCTTCGGTACC
>SLOE01000051.1 GCA_007132715.1 Bacteroidales bacterium | reverse complement strand
GAGCAAGGTTAAAATCCCTGTAAAAGAGCAGCAGTTGCAGCGGATTGGACACATCGGCCGATGTGACGGGTCCCGAGGGAAGCGAGCTGTATTCAACCCGGCGGCCTGTTGCGGCATTTATCCTGATAATACGGTGCCCGTCTATAAAATAGATGTTTTCAAGGTGATCGGTGTAAAAATGAGATGAAGGGGCGGTATATGAGACTATAAGCTCAATTTCCGGGTCCGGGTCTGCATCATGCTGCCCTGATCCAAAGGCGACAGGTGCTGCAATTAACTGCTGCATCAGTAAAAAGCCGGCTATGAGCCAGTAACTGCCAGGCATAGTTTCGTTTTTAAAGCCTTTGGTTAATCTTCAGCAGCTCATCAAGGTACTGCCTGTTGTTGGCAAGGCGTGGCACCTTGTTCTGCCCGCCCAGCTTGCCCTTCTTCTTCAGCCACTCATAGAAAAGTCCCCGTTTCACACTATGTATCAGCGGCGTATCGAGAGTTATGTCCTTGTACCTCTTTGCCTCATAATCGGAGTTCAGCGACTGGAGGGCATTATCCAGCATGGCCGTAAAATACTCCATGTTCTCCGGCTCAACCTCAAACTCGATAAGCCATTCGTGGGCCCCCTTGGATGTATCACTCATGAAGACAGGGCCCGCAGTGTAATCGCTTATCACAGCGCCGGTCTTCCTGCAGGCTATCCTGAGGGCATTTTCGGCATTATCTATGATAAGCTCTTCACCAAAGGCATTTATAAAATGCTTGGTCCTTCCCGACACCTTTATTTTGTGTGGATATAGCGAGGTAAAGATTATGGTGTCGCCGATCATATATCGCCACAGCCCACCGTTTGTCGATATGACCAGCGCATAATTCGTGTGTTTTTCAACTTCTCCTATTTCCAGGGTCCTGGGGTTTTCACTGGCCAGCTCCTCCATGGGGATGAACTCGTAGTAAACGCCATAATCAAGCATCAGCAGCATATCGTCCCTGTAAGGCTCATCCTGGATGGCAAAGAACCCTTCAGAGGCATTGTACGTTTCAAGGTAGTTCATGGAGGGAGAAGGGATAAGCTTTTCAAACTGCTCACGGTAGGGCAGAAAGCTTATCCCCCCGTGGATGAACAGCTCCAGATTGGGCCATATCTCCAGTATATTTGATTTGCCGCTCTTCTCCAGCACATATTTCAGAAAGACCAGGTTCCAGGAGGGCACCCCCGACATGCTGGTTACATTCTCATAGAGTGTGTCGTCGTAAGCTTTTTCAAGCTTTTCCTCCCATTTGTCGAGAAGGGCGATCTTTGTATGGGGTGTCCTGATGAAGCTCACCCAGAACGGTGCATTTTCTATCAGTATAGCGGACAGGTCGCCGTAGAAGGACTGGTTATTGAAATTGTTGACCTGATGGCTGCCTCCAATTGTGAGTCCCTTCCCGGAGAATAATATAGTTTCGGGGTTATTCTTGGTATAGATTGCCAGAATATCCCTGGGCCCTCTGAAATGGCACTCTTCAAGGGACTCATCAGTTACCGGGATGAACTTGCTTTTATCGCTGGTGGTACCCGATGACTTGGCAAACCACTTGATATCACCGGGCCACAGGAGGTCCTCCTCACCTTTCCTCAGGCGATCTATATATGGCTTTATATCATCATATGTCACCAGGGGAAACCGCGACTTGAATCCATCTTCTGAATCGATGGACCTGAAGTCATGCTTTTTTCCGAATTCTGTGCCGGCGGCTGCCCTGAGCAGCTTGACCAGCGTTTCGCGCTGCACCTCTTCAGGATGTTTCTTCAGAAAATCTATCTGGTGCATCCTGCTGGTGTTGAACCACGTTATCAGTGACGGGATAAGTGCCATAAAACTTTGTTATCTTTGATATTGTCCTGCCTGGCTTAAATGCAAAGATAATACTGTTTAAGGAAAATTTTTCTGAAAGGCCGTCAAATAAATCACCGGCTGGTCCGGGCCACTAACCTGCCAGCATCCCGAATATAAGTCCGCTCACCGTGGCCATAACGACAACCAGCACCACGAAAACGGCTGTCTTCTTTGTGCCGATCACACTTTGAATAACAAGCATGTTGGGAAGCGAGAGCGACGGTCCGGCCAGCAGCAGTGCGAGCGCCGGCCCCTGACCCATACCCGAGGCTATCAGTCCCTGAAGGATAGGTATCTCTGTAAGGGTGGCAAAATACATCAGTGCACCTGCAAGAGATGCGAAGAAGTTGCTTGCAAGAGAGTTCCCTCCGACAAGGGAGCTGATCCAGTGTTCCGGGATCACCCCTGAAAGTTCTGTGTCTCCATGTGTCGAACCCAGCAGGAACCCGGCAACAAGAACCCCAAGTGCCAGCAATGGCATGATCTGTTTTGTAAAATCCCAGGATGAGAGGGTCCACTCCCGGGCGTCTTCATCCCCCGTAAGGGTTATAATAACAAGTGCTGCAACAGCAACCGCAAACGGCACCATGGGGCCACCTGACAACAGGATGGAGGCAACAACGGCAACCGCCGACAGTCCCACCTTCCACAGTGCGATACCCAGGATGCGCACCAGCGAATACCCCAGGAGAAGTCCGAGTGCCCCGGTAATGTACCAGCGGTTTGCCCAGATGAGGTACCACAACCCGGAGTCGGAGCTTTCGGAGGGACTGCCCCAGTTGGCAAATACGAGGATCAGGACCAGGGTAAAGAAATGGAGCGAGGTCTGCCACAACGGACGCTTTTCGGGCGGCGCAGGAATGTTCATCTGTGCCTCTTCCTTCTCCTTCTCCTCACGGCGGAAGATCAACGCCATTGCCAGCCCTATGACTATCGCAAAAACTACTGCCCCGATAACCCTGGCCAGGCCGATCTCCCAGCCAAGCACCCTGGCAGTAAGGATGATGGCCAGTATGTTGATGGCGGGTCCGCTGTACAGGAAGGCTATTGCCGGGCCAAGTCCCGCTCCTTTTTTGTGAATACTTGAGAAAAGGGGCAGTATGGTGCAGGAACATACCGCAAGTATGGCGCCAGATACCGAGGCAACGGAGTAAGCTACCCATTTCTTTGCCCTGGCACCGAAATATTTTATTACTGAACCCTGGCTGACGAAAACTGCAATGACCCCGGCAATGAAAAAGGCGGGTATGAGGCACAGGATAACATGCTCGCGCGCGTACCACCTGGCGAGGTCAAGCATCGCGGTTACCGCTTCGTTAAAACGTGCACTTTCAAGCGGCATGAAGAATGCCAGCAGAAAGAAGAAGATTATCCAGAACAGATATTTCATCTCAGCCTTCCACTGCATAATGTTTGACTTTAATTACATTTTCCTGAACCGGGAATTGCTACCG
>SLOE01000124.1 GCA_007132715.1 Bacteroidales bacterium | reverse complement strand
TAAAGAATTCATAAATCTTCTGCCCGGTCTTTCTGAGGTATTTCGGGGCATTGCGGATTGAATCATCTTTGCCGGTCGCAAAATCCATCAACGAATAAATCCCTGAGGCCCCGTACTGATCTTTAAGCACGCTCCTCTCCTCTTCCAGCAGTCCGCCGACAAGTATCAGCGGCTTGTTCCCGATTCGGGCGATCTTTGCAACTGAAGCCACAGCCTTGCCATATGCGGTCTGTGTATCGATCTTCCCTTCACCGGTAATGACAAGGTCGGCTGAGTCGACTGCATCGTGGAATCCGGTCATATCCCCAACTATATCAAAACCTCCACGCAATACTCCCCTTCCGTATGCCATAAGAAAAAGTGCAGCACCACCCGCAGCACCTGTACCGGGTTGCTTGTCCGCGTCAAAACCGGTGTCTTTCATCACAAGCGCGGTCAGGTGGAGGAGCCCTTTTTCAAGGATTTCCACGGCCTTCTCATCAGCTCCTTTCTGGGGACCGTAGACCCTGGCGGCACCCTGGGAACCGTTAAGGATATTCTGAACATCGCAGGCAATTATTATTTCAGTATTCCTGAGCCCCTGGTGTACCCCGGATTGACCTGACTGCACAGGATCTGCGTTTTTTTCCCCGGAAGGGGTAAAATAATAACCGGCATCAATCTTTTCAATCTCCAACAGGTTGCCCCCTCGTGGCCGGATTTCTATACCGTCTTTACCGGTAAACCGGAAACCTAGCGCCGCCGCAATGCCAGTGCCACCGTCAACCGTGGCGCTGCCGCCAATTGTAAGAATGATCTTTTTAACCCTGGCGTCGAGGGCATCCCTGAGAAGCTCACCTGTTCCAAAAGTTGATGTATTCAGGGCGTTGCGCTCTTCATGCCTGAGCAGTTCGAGCCCAGATGCACGGGCCAGTTCAATTACCGCAGTATTCTCATCCTTTAGGAGAAGGTATTGAGATTTCACCGGCCTGTACAGGGGGTCGCTAACAGTCAGCTCCTTCCATTTCCCGCCACGATGCCAGGCAATACATGATGCCGTGCCCTCTCCCCCGTCTGCAACCGGGAACACAGTAATTTCAACATCCGGCGCGGACTCCATGATGCCCTCGGCGATGAAACGGGCAACCTCCTCCGAAGAAAGGCAATCCTTGAATGAATCGGGGGCAATGAGGATTTTTTTTACCGGAGTAACAGAACGGGACTTCATTTGTATTTGGTTTGACCGTTGGTTGAAGTAGCCATGTCTATAAAAACCCGACTATTGCAAAGTAGGTGGTTATGATTGAAAAAATTATTACCGCCACAAGCCCGGCGTTCATTGTCATTGAAGGCAGATGCATATTCATAAGCTGTTTTCTGTTAAGCAAAAGAAAAACAGGAATGGCAACGGCCGGAAGGATGGTTGCCTGAAAAGCCTGGGAAAGGATCATCAGTATCGGAGGTGTCTGCTCTAAAAAAATTGACCCGAAAGCAAATACCAGTCCCCCGAAAATCAAAACCCTGAACATCGGCGATTTAATGTCACGGGGCCTTCCGGTATAATCAGCAATAAGCCAGGGGGCGATCAGAACAATCGGAAAGACAGTCGATAATCCTGCTCCAGTAATACCAAGAATCAGGATAAAAGCAGCTGCCTGTCCTCCAAGAGGCTCAAAAAGCCTTATCATTTCTACTGTTGTGTCAAGCCTCAGGCCCATGATATGCAGTGTGCCTGCTGAAACTGCCATTATTACACCGCTGAGGAAAAGCATCATGAATGCGGAGGAAAAGGCATCCCGTTTTTCATTTTTAAGATTCCTGATAGTCCACCCTTTTTCGGCCACTACCGTGCTGCGTATTATAAAAACAGCAGCGGAACAGGTGGTGCCGGCCATTGCGGCAACAAGCCGGAATGCCCCCGGGGTTTCCGGTATACCGGGAACCATTCCTTCAAAAATGGCAGCAATAGATGGCCTGACCATAAAAAATACTGCTATGAAACATAAAGCCATTAGAATGACAAAAACTGTCAGCACCTTTTCAAAAACCTTATACCTTCCAAACCACAATAGAAAATAGAGGAGTATGGCAAATACGAGTATTATCCAGAAGGTGTCAATTACCAGGGCCCTCTCTCCGGTAATAAGCCGGATACCCTCCTGTACAAGTTCCGACACTATTCCCATAATACCCATCAATGCAAGGAGTTCTCCGATAATCAGGGTAATAATTATGTAAATGGAAAGAACTTTGCCGGCTTTAAAAGAGGTTTTTATATTGAACAGGGCAGTGTTACCCGATACCAGGGTCATCTGCCCGTATGCCACCATCAGTATATAGGTAAATATACAGGATAGCAGCAGGGCCCAGAAAAGAGTCATGCCATATTCAGCACCGGCTTTGGCCATGGTTGTTACACTCCCTGTACCGATATTGTATCCTATCAGGAACAAGCCGGGGCCAATGGCGCTGAGGGCTATAAGTATTTTTTTTCCAATATTTTCAGGCATTATCCGGATATTTGGTTGTTGGTTTTAATGATAATGACGATTATGATTATGGTTATGTTGATTATGGTGATGTTGATTATTGTTATTTTCGTTATTCGGTGATCTCTGTTAGTTGGTGATCTTAATTATCTTGGGATTTTCGTTGTTTGATGAGCATTGTTATATATTGAGTTGTAGACTACTTCTCCTGCCACGATTGTTTTGATCACTTTGATTTTATAATCTTCCAGCGTAAAAAGGATAAGGTCAGCCCGCTTGCCGGGTTTGATTTCTCCCCTGTCGCTCAACCCGTACAACCGGGCTGGATTGGTGCTTGCCATTTGAATGGCAGAGGCAAGATCACATCCGGTAACTTTCATTATGTGACCTATCCCGTGGGATAATGGAGCTGCCGAACCGCTTAAAACATTCTGGGCAGGATATATTACAGCACCTTCGGGTGTCAGCTCCAGCGTATCTCCCACTTCGTTAATATAAAAGCCGGGAGGCAGTCCCCCAAGCGGACTGACATCGGAGGTTATAACAATTTTTTCCCGTCCCTTGGTCTTGTAAAACACTCTTATCTGCTCCGGCAAAAGGTGAAATCCATCACATATGATGCTTATATTCATCCTGTCATCAGCAAGCTGCGGCCAGAGCGGGTTCCTGTGGCGGTTAATAGTATTGGCCAAACCGTTTCCAAGGTGAGTGGCAATTATTGCACCCCTGTCAATAGCTTCAGTGATCTGGTCTGAAGACCCGTTATGATGACCCAGCCCCACTTTGATGCCCTGCTTATGACATCTGGAGATGAAATCCATTGCTCCCTCAATTTCCGGAGCCAGCGTGACCTGCAGGATATTACTCCCTGAAGCTTCATAGAGCTCCATAAACT
>SLOE01000149.1 GCA_007132715.1 Bacteroidales bacterium | reverse complement strand
GACTTATCGTTGAGTGCTCCGAAAACAATACCCTTTTTACCTTCCAGAAGATTACAAACCATAGTTTATTTTTTTGTAAGACAATCGGGCTGCCTTGCTTTATCTGCAACAGCCCCTGATCACTCCATGATTGTTTACTCCGGACTATCCGAGAAAAACCTGTGATTTATTGTGTATCTGTTTTTAAGCTCCAAACCGGTTTTTGCCGGACTTTCCCATTACCATCAGTCTGAAAAATCTCACGGATGCATGGAACAGGCCTTAAGCTCTGTGCAAAGATAAAACATGATCTGAAAAGATGAAATAAACGAGGCAGTTTATTTGATCTAAATTAATTTAAAAAAGATAGTTCAATCCAATATAGAGTCCCCCGTTACCATCACGTTTGTCGAAAGGCCTGCCGTAATCTATTGCTACTATGAAATTTTCGTTCATGGCAATCCTGAAACCGCCGCCGCAGGTAAGATGGAGACCCTCCTCGCCTTCAGTGTAATACCCGGTGAATGGCTGGCCGGGTTCCGGTCCGGGCTGACCCGGTGGTACAGGATCTACCTTCCTCTCGGCAACAACCTGTCCTCCATCCGTGAACGCATTCAGGGCCAGGTAGATATTCTGGTTAAAGAGGACAGTGCGGTAAAATTTCCATCTCAGCTCAACGTTACCGAACACCATCCCCTCACCCACAACACGGTTACGGAGCATGCCTCTCACGGTGCGTGATCCGCCAAGTCCGTCGGTGTTCGATGAAAGCGAGAAGGAGTTTATCATGTAGGGCAGCATGTAGAACGGCACATTACCGCCGATGGTGCCCTGGTAGTTCAGCCTGTAGGCAAGGGAAAGGTCATTTGGTATCAGGGTAAAGTACTGCCTGTGGGTAAGAGAAAGCCTTGTATAGGCAAAATCGCCGTTGCCCATGAACCCGGGAGCAGCAAATATGACGGCCTCGCTCCAGACACCCGACATCGGATTGGGTTCGTTGTCCCTGGTGTCATAAACAATGCCTGCCTTCAGATGGTGTGTGCTCCCACCCTCTCTTTCACCTTCCGAAATTATACCCCACTGGACATAACGCTCATACATCCCGGGAATATCAGGAAGTTGTTCATCCTCATCCCTTCCCTCGTTCAGGGCATCAATGTCGACCGGGGCAATGACCGTATTCATAAGTCCCATTCCGGCAATCCACCGCAATTCCCGTCCTGAGAGCTGTCCCTGGAAATCAACAGTGAACCGGAACATGTTCCGCTCATGCCGGTAAAACATACGACTGAGGTAGGCCGGGTCGTCATCATCTTCCCACTGAGCATAATAGTTAGCATTATAGCCGTTAAATCCGTAAAAATCGAGAGCCTTCTCGGTAAAATAGCTCAGATCGGCAGTCATCCTGATGCCGGGTATCAGGAATTCGCTGTCATAAAAGATCCTGTTAACACCACTTCCCTTGGTATACCGTGATACCTCGGCATAGATCTTATGCATGTATTTAGGGTAGGTGGAGCCGTCACCATAATAGTACAGGTCTATCAGTCCGCCATACTGGAAACCGAGGTCGGTATTGTATGAAACTGCAGGTAATGCACCGAAGGTCCACCCGGTTATTCCGGGTTCCTCACCTGCAAAGGCCGCCGGAGCCGACAGTTGAGCGGAGAGGGCAATAGCGGTCGCTGCGCTGATCAGGGCACGGCATAGCTGAGTCTTCATATCGTATTATTTTTGGTTGCTAATGAATACAAAAACATAGCAAGAAAAAGAAATAATGGAATATTTGGAAATTAATCGGCTCTTTTTTTTGCCAATTATTGCATATTTCTTTTATTTGGTTTTACCTTGCTGACAATTAAGGCTTGTTAACTGTCATCCAATGAAGCTTTCATACCCTCAATCCTGAAAACCCGAAACCATGAAGCTATTGAAAAAAATTCTCGGAATCACCGGAGTTCTGCTTATCATCATTATCATTGCAGGGTTCTTCTTCCTGAGAAACATTGCCAGGAAAGCTATTCCCGATTACAACGCCGATGTTGCCATAGAAGGCCTTGCCGGCGAGGTTACCGTTATTCGCGACGCTTACGCGGTACCGTCAGTATATGCAGAAAATGAAGATGACCTTTACCGTGCGGTGGGCTACGTAATGGCGCAGGACCGCCTATGGCAGATGGACCTGCTGAGAAGGGTCACAACCGGCAGGCTGTCGGAGATATTCGGACCCGACCTTGTAAATACCGACCTGCTGATGAGATCATTGCGAATAACAGAAAAGTCAGGGATGGTACTGCAGGAAACCGGCGATGAGGTGCTGCGTGCACTTGAGGCCTTTGCCGACGGGGTGAACCAGTTTATCGACCATAATGCAAAAAATCTGCCACCGGAATTCTCAATCCTGGGCTACAGTCCCGAATACTGGGAACCGGTCCACTCGATCAATCTTGTGGGTTACATGGCATGGGACCTCAACATGGGCTGGTCGACCGAGGTAGTTCTGCACAAGCTGCGAGACAGGCTTGATGACGATAAATTCAGGGAACTCGTTCCCGACCTGGACATGCAGACAAGCTATGTCCATCCCGACCGGGTAACCGCTGCCGCTGATGCCATATCAGCCCTGAGGGAGCGGTCGGCTGTTCTGGAAGAGCTTGGAGTGGCAGTATTCAGCGCCAGCAACAACTGGGCCGTTTCGGGCGCTAAAAGCACGACCGGAAGCCCGGTATTTGCAAACGATATGCACCTGGGACTGTTCACGCCGGGCATCTGGTACCAGATGCACCATGTGGCAGAAGGCAGCGTGAATGTTACAGGTGTTGTCCTGCCCGGTCAGCCATTTGTAATCTCAGGACACAATCAACGGATAGCCTGGGGTATGACCAATGTTATGCTCGATGACGTGGACTTCTACCTTGAGACGGTCAATCCGTCCAACCCCCACCAGTACAAATACATGGGCGAATGGAGAGATATGGAGGTCAGGAACGAAATGTTTATAACCGGTAAAAAGGATACTGTTTTCAAGGAATTGCTGTTCACCCACAGGGGACCGGTAATAAGTGATTTCAAGGACCTGGCTGACCAGGCTGTTTCAATGAGATGGACAGGCAACGAATACAGTAATGAAGTACGCAGTGTCTATATGCTCAACCGTGCCGGTAACTGGGAGGAATTCCGGGAGGCCCTCACCACGTTCATGTCGGTAAGCCAGAACATCAACTACGCCGATGTGGATGGCAATATAGGCATACAGACAGCGGCAGGGATCCCGGTCAGAGACGGCAGCGGCATATTCATAGTATCGGGTGAAGATGACACATATGACTGGAAGGGGTTTGTGCCCTTCGACGAGCTGCCCTACACCTACAATCCCCCTGAGGGCTACGTGGCATCGGCCAACAACAGGACCATTGGCGACGACTTCCCCTACTATATCAGCCACTGGTTTGATCCTCCCAACAGGTATGACAGGATCGTAGAGATCCTGGCGGGCAAGGAAAGATTGTCGGCAGACGATTTCAAATCTTTGCTGGCAGATAAAAAATCAAAGCTGACCGAAAAGATGATGCCCGGACTGCTTCATGAGCTTAAAAAGGCAGATAATCCTACGATCAATGAGCGCAGGGCAATTGAGATGCTGAGGGACTGGGACCTGGTGTATGATGCTGGAAGGCCCGAACCGCTGATCTTCGAAAAATTCTACATGAAGTTCATTGAAAACCTGCTTAAGGAGGATATGGGCGAAGAACTTTACAAAGAGTTTCTGGGGAGTAAAATACTGGTGAGAAATATTGTTGACCGTGTGTGGGATGCAGATGTGTCAGCCTGGTTTGCAGGCAGTAAATCCGATTCCGGTCCGGGCACATTCACCAGCCTGGTAACAGAAAGCTTTATCGGGGCTATCGAACTGGCTGAGCACAGGCACGGGCCCAATGTCGAGAGGTGGGCATGGGGCGATGCACACACCTTCACCCTTATCCACCCGATGGGATCGGAGCGGATCCTTGACATTGTGTTCAACATCAACCGAGGCCCCTACAGTACTGGAGGCAGCTTTCACACTGTATGCCCCTACTCCTATAATTTCAACAACCCCTTTGTGGTTAATCACGGTGCTTCGCAGCGGCATATCTATTCAACTGCCAACTGGGATAACTCTTTCACGGTAATTCCCACAGGCGCCTCGGGTATACCGGCCAGCGACCACTATTGTGACCAGACAGAATTGTATGTTAACGATCAATACCGGCCCGATCCCTTCTCAAGGCCTGCGGTGGAAAGAGGAGCGGTATACAGGATGAAGCTTCTGCCTGCCCGGTAGGACCTGCGGAATCTGAGAAATGAGACGGTTTGGCGGTAGCGGCCAGTTGCAACTTCCGGCTGCAGGCAAACTGACCCTGACCGGGGGACAGGTTGGTTGCAGTTTCTGCCTGCCAATTGACCCTGCCTGGCGGGACCCGTTGACTGCAGTACAGTCGTACATTCTAAAACGGCATTTTTTACCGGAGTGTATCAGTGCTAAAAGAGATCAATGCCCCAGGAGTTCCCTGGCATTGGTCAGGGCAGCCTCAGTCAGTCCGTCGCTGCTGAGCATCCTTGCGATCTCACGCAGGCGCTCGTCTTTGCTGAGCAGGCGTATGCGGGTATGCGTTGCATCTGCAACATCCTCCTTGTAAACAAGGAACTGCTGGTCGCCCTTGCCTGCAATCTGCGGAAGGTGGGTGATATTCACGACCTGCATGTTCAGTGACATCTCCTTCATGATGTTGCCCATCATGCCGGCAATCTCTCCGGAAACCCCTGAGTCTATCTCATCAAAAATGATGGTGGGAAGAGACCTGCTTTTTGCAATAAGCGATTTCAGGCTGAGCATAACCCTCGACATCTCACCTCCCGATGCAACCCTTCCCAGTTCCATAGGCGGGGATTGCCGGTTGGCGCTGAAAAGAAACTCCACCCGGTCCTTTCCGTAAGGAGAGAAATCTTCCAGGCTGCCGTGCCTGACCTTGAACCGGGCATTGGGTATACCAAGACGCCTGAGCAGGCTCTCCATATGCTCCTCAAGCGCGGGCATTGCAGAAACCCTGGACCCTGAGAGCTTATCTGAGATTAAAGCAAGCTCATTACGGCACTCTTCAAGTTTCCGGCCTGCCTCCTCAATGCTGAACTCGTAATTGTTTATCTCCTCAACCTTGCGGCTGAGCTCATCACGAAGGGCTATCAGATCTTCTACAGAAGAGACATGATGTTTCTGCTGCAGACTGTATATCAGATCAAGCCTCTCATTTACCTGGCCCGCCCTCCCGGGATCAAACGCGGTGACGGCCTCAAGCCGGCCGAGTTCATCGGAAATATCCTTAAGCTCGATAGCCGAGCTCTCCAGACGGCTGTACAGTTCAGATATCCGCGGGAAAAAAGGCTCTATACGTGAAAGTCCGCTTCGAATATCCCCCAGCACAGCAAGAATCGGGTTATCGTCGCCGTCAAGTCCCGATGTGGCCCTGACAAGCGCCTCCTTTATTTCACCAGCATGATTTAACAGCTGAAGTTCCTCCTCCAGCTCCTGCTGCTCACCTTCTGCAAGCCTTGCAGCATTAAGCTGTTCAAGCTGGAAATTGTAATAGTCAAGGTCGGATCCTGCCTTTTCCGCCTTTTCGCGCAGGGTGTCATAATTATCAAGTAATTCCCTGTAGCGCCTGTAGCATCTTTTATATTCTTCCAGCAACCCGGCGTTGCCGGCGATAACATCTATCACTTCAAGCTGGAACCCGCTGCCTGCAAGAAGCAGGTTGTGATGCTGGGAATGGATGTCTACAAGCCTCCCGCCCAGCTCCTTCAGAACATTCAGGTTAACCGGGGTGTCATTTACAAATGCCCTGGACTTACCCGATTCATTGATCTCACGCCTGATTATCGAGACATCATCGAAATCGAGCAGGTTTTGCTCAAAAAACCGTTCAAGGCTGTACCTGGAGATATCAAACTCACCTTCAACTATGCATTTACCCGACTTGTCCTGCAAAACCGAAGTGTCGGCACGCTGCCCGAGTATCAGGGCCAGGGCTCCCAGCAGGATCGATTTGCCCGAACCGGTCTCTCCCGTGATGATGGAAAGTCCCCGGGGAAAATCTATATCAAGCCTGTCAATCAATGCATAATTGCTGACTGCAAGTTTCAGGAGCATAGGTGGCGTTGTTTGTTATTTTTCAAAATTAAACAATTTTTCGGGGCTCCGGGTACAGAAGAATCAACAGAGTTTCCACCGGTTATCAACAGGAAGGATTCAAACGGGGATGCTTTGCCTGCCCAGCCCTCCAGGCAAGCAGGAATCCTGCCCCAGGTAATCATGCCGGGCAGATCATGGGGGATATTGCTGCTATTGCTGGATTCTCTGGTACTTGGGTGTGTTTGAAGGATCTACCTCCCTGAGGACGGTAACGACCCTTCTTGCCTCCTCGGGATTGGTTTCTGAAAAAACATTAATCAACTCATCGGACTTGGCATCGAACATCACCTGAAGTATATGCATGAAAGGATCGGGCTTTTCACGGTATACCTTCTGAAGCAGTTCAAGGCTTTCTGCTATTTCGGCACGTGCCTCGGCCGGCCGGTCAGCCAAACGGTCCAGTCCCTGCCTGTGATACCTGTAGATGAACTCACGCACCGGGGTGTACCTGGCATCTATGAGGTTATGCGCCAGCCAGTACCTGTTGCGGTTGCTTTCAAAGGATTTCCAGCCACGTTCGGCAGCATTCTGTGCATTGCTTACAATTGTCTCAGCCGCACGGAACAGTTCGGTTCCCCCGTTAAGGGAAAAGGAGTCGTAATCCAGTCCTATAATGATGTATGCATAGAAGGCAAGAATCGAGGTGAGGTTTGACAGGTGCTGAGACGAATTGAACTCAAGGGTCTCATGCTCGATATACCTGAAATGCAGGTTATTGTCCATGTAGTTGAACAGCACGGTATTGTAGGATGAATTATATACCGGCCTGCGGGCCTGTATCTGTATCGTACCCCTGAACTCATCGGACGAAATCTCCTCTGTCAGGTTGATCATAATGTTGGCCTCGATGCGCTCATGGCTTCTATACACATGGTTGGTCCAGTTGCGGCTGTTCATGAACTCATAGATGGCTCTCTGAAGAGTGGTGAACTTCTGCTTGTTTGTTCCCTGTATCTGGTTGGTGATCACCTGCACATTGCATCTCAGCTCCTGGCTGGCCGCATTTACTCCAAATGCCGTAATAAGGATGACAAAAACAACTATTTTTCTCATTTTAACAGACCTGATAAATGGTTAACAATATCAACAGCCACTTCGGATTTGCCTTTTAGTGCAAAATCAACAGCCGAACCGTCGGGGTTGATTATGGTTACCTTGTTGGTGTCGGCATGAAATCCCGCTCCCTCCTCCTTCAATGAGTTTAAAACGATAAAATCAAGGTTTTTGTTATGCAGTTTCTTTTTTGCATTCTCCAGTTCATTGTCGGTCTCAAGTGCAAAGCCGGCAAGGATCTGGCCTTTCTTCTTTACCTTTCCAAGTTCTGCAAGAATGTCGACTGTGGGTTCCATCTCAATCGAATAGCTTGCGCCGGAGCGCTTGATCTTTTTTGCCGGGGTGTGCAACGGTCTATAGTCAGCCACCGCCGCAGCCATGATGCAGGCATCGCATTCGGGAAACCACCTGGTACATTCGTTGTGCATTTCGGCGGCCGAACTGACCTTCACAACCTTTACCCGCGGATGTTCAAGTTCAAGGGCAACCGGACCGGTTACCAGCACCACTTCCGCCCCGCGCCCTGCCAGTTCGGCGGCTATGGCATACCCCATCTTGCCGGAGGAGTGGTTTCCTATAAACCTGACCGGGTCAATGGGTTCATGGGTGGGTCCCGCGGTGACCAGTACCTTCATGCTGTTCATTCCTGTCCGGCGGCCGGTTTCACCGGCACTTACCTCTCCGGTTCCTGCTGCTGCAAAAAAGGAGACCAGTTTATTAATTATATTCTCCGGCTCCTCCATCCTTCCCTTGCCGCTGAGTCCGCTTGCCAGCTCACCGCTTGCCGGATCAATGATGATATTACCCCTTTCAAGCAACACATTCATATTGTGCAGGGTTGCGGGATGCCCGAACATGTCGAGGTCCATTGCCGGGGCTATCATCACCGGGCAGCGGCACGAGAGATAAGTGGTAAGAAGCAGGTTGTCGCAGATGCCGTTGGCCATCTTAGCCATGGTATTGGCACTTGCCGGTGCAACCAGGAGCAGGTCGGCCCATATGCCAAGGTCGACGTGTGAGTTCCAGGAGCCGTCATCATAATTGAAGAAATCGCACAGAACTGTGTTCCGCGAAAGCGTGGCAAGTGTAACAGGGGTTATAAACTCCTTTCCCAGGGGGGTCATTATTACCTTTACCTCAGCACCCTCCCTTACAAGAAGCCTGGTAAGATATGCAGCCTTGTATGCAGCAATGCTACCTGTAATGCCAAGTATAATCTTCCTGCCCTTAAGCTGCATGACAGATAGGTTTTGTTATTCTTCCATCCTGGCCGGGTTCCTGTAGTAGATCTCGTCCTGCAGGTACTCTTCAAGGGCAAGCAGGGTTGGTTTGGGAAGCCGCTCGTAGAACTTTGATATCTCGATCTGCTCACGGTTCTCAAAAACCTCCTCCAGATTGTCTGTGTAGTAGGCGAACTCCTCCAGTTTACGGCTGAGCTCATCCTTCATCTCGACGCTGATCTGGTTGGCCCTTTTGGCCACGATCATGATTGCTTCATAAATACTTCCGGTTTCACTATCAAGTTCTGAAAGATCCCTGGTAATAGTAGTGACCGGAGATTTTGACTTTTTGTAATCCATATCTATTATTAATATTCCAGTGTCAAATCATCTGTAGGATAATTATCCAGCACCCTGAGCGAGCTGCTCAAGAAACTGTCGGCCTCGTTCCTGTACCCGCTGTCGGGATACTCTTCAATAAACGCGTAATACTCGTCAACGGTATTCTGGAAACGTTCAAGCTGCCTCTCGGGCACAGAATTGTCGGCCAGCCGGAAGCTCGATTTCAGGATGAGGAACATAATATCCTCCCTGTGCCTTGTTTCAGGGAAATCAACCAGGCTGTTCTTAAATGCAATAATTGCGGCACGGTAATCTCCCATGTCATAGTATAGCCTTGCGCTCAGGAAAGACTTTTCAAGCAGCTTGTTCCTCAATTCTGCAATCAGTTCCCGGGCCTCATCAACCTTATCACTGTCGGGGTAACGATTGATGAACAGTGTGAACTGATCGATCGCCCTCCGTGTTGAGGTCTGGTCCAGGCTGGGCCTGGGCGACAGGAGGTAGTTACAGTAAGCCCGCATATACATTGCCTCCTGTGCATGCTCATTCTGGGGGTAATCCCGTACGAACCTGTCGAAGTGGTGCGAGGCAAGAATGTAATCACCCCGCCTGTAGTAACAGTTCGCGAGCATGAAACTCAGTTCCGGAGCCCTTCTTGTGCCCTGGTAAATTGGCAGCACCCTCTCAATCAGTGTTGCAGCCCTTACCCAGTCCTCATCTTCATAATATTCATATGCCGCGTCAAGCTGCCTTTGAAAATCATCGCTTTTAAGGAGTTTCTCATACTGGCTGCATGAAGCTGCCAGAAAAAGTACCAGAAGAAGTAATACGCGGTTAACGGGCAATTGAGATACCATTATTGAGTTTCAGTTTATCCTGTTTGTCGTCCAGTATAAAAGCAATCGGAACCGGATCACTACCATACTTTTAACATGAACTTGCAAAAGTAATATTTTTTTCAGATATATGTTGCATTATATACTATATGTTTTTTCGACAAATGTTCTGCCATAAATGTCATCAGTTTTGATGAAACGCAAAAAAAAAACATTTATTTTGTAAACTGCACACACTGCAGTAACAGAGATACCTGATTCTGTAAATAATTGATAACCATAAAACCAGATTATCGTGGACATATTTGACAAGATAAAGAGCAATATGGGTCCGATAGGGCAATACATGAAAGAGGCCCACGGATATTTTACTTTTCCGAAACTCGAAGGCGAGATCGGCACCAGGATGAAGTTCAGGGGCAAGGAAGTTCTCGTCTGGAGCCTTAACAATTATCTGGGACTTGCAAACCATCCCGAAGTGAGAAAAGCCGATGCCGATGCCGCGGCAAAATACGGTATGGCATACCCAATGGGGGCAAGGATGATGTCGGGACAGACCAACGAGCATGAGGAACTGGAGAGGCAGCTTGCAGAGTTCGAAGGGAAAGAGGACGCCTATCTTCTCAACTACGGTTACCAGGGGATGATATCGATAATCGATTCACTGGTTGGACGCAATGATGTTATCGTCTATGATTCCGAATCGCATGCATGTATACTTGACGGATTGCGCCTTCACTTCGGTAAAAGGTTCGTGTTCCCGCACAACAACATGGAGAACTTTGAAAAACAGCTTCAGAGAGCTGTGAAGCTGGCTGAAAAACAGAAAGGAGGCATCCTGGTAATTACCGAAGGTGTTTTCGGGATGTCAGGCGATCTGGGTAAGCTGAACGAAATAGTCAGGCTAAAGCATAAATACCCGTTCCGTCTGCTTGTTGATGATGCCCACGGGTTCGGCACAATGGGCAAAACCGGGGCAGGAGTTGGCGAGCACATGGGTGTCCAGGACGAAGTAGACGTCTATTTCGGCACTTTCGCCAAGGCTATGGCCGGGATAGGCGGGTTTGTTGCAGGAAGCGAGATGGTGATCAGCTACCTTCGCTACAACATGCGCTCGCAGATATTCGCAAAATCACTGCCGATGCCGATGGTAATCGGAGCTCTCAAAAGGCTGGAGCTTCTTAAAAACGAACACTCTATGAGGAAGAAACTGTGGGAGGTAGTCAACGCCCTTCAGGACGGACTTAAGAAAAATGGCTTCAACACAGGAAACACAGAATCACCGGTAACACCGGTATTTCTCTCGGGAAGCATACCCGAAGGCACCCAGATAGCATTTGACCTGAGGGAAAACTACGGCATCTTCTGTTCACTTGTAGGCTACCCTGTCGTACCCAAGGGGGTACTGCTTATAAGGCTCATTCCAACAGCCGTGCATACCCTTGAGGATGTTGAATATACCATCAATGCCTTTGGCGAGGTGGCCAAAAAACTGAAGGAAGGGAAATATGCAGGTGAGAGGATTGTAACATCAGTACCAAGATAAAAAACGGAGCGCCATGGCGCTCCGTTTTCTTTAAAACTTCCTGGTACCCAGATACCTTTCAGCATCAAGAGCTGCCATGCAGCCGGTTCCGGCGGCAGTTACAGCCTGACGGTAATGGGGGTCCATCACGTCGCCGCAGGCAAAAACACCGTCTATATTGGTCTTCGGGGTGCCGGGTTTAGTCTTGATGTACCCAATATCGTCAGTTTCGAGGTAGGCACTGAAGATCTCAGAATTGGGTTTGTGCCCTATAGCAACGAAGAAACCCGATATATCCTTCCTGACGGTTTCACCCTTGCCGTTTTTGAGCAACACACCTGTTACTACGCCATTTTCACCGACTATCTCCTGGGTAACATGCTCATAAAGAACTTCAATATTCTCCTTCTCCGTCACCCTCTCCTGCATCACCTTTGATGCCCGCATATGGTCTTTCCTGATGATAAGGTACACCTTCCGGCATATACCCGACAGGTAAAGAGACTCTTCGGCTGCAGTATCGCCGCCGCCGACAACCGCCACATCCTGGTTTTTGTAGAAAAATCCGTCACAGGTGGCGCACGCCGAAACACCCGAGCCCATATACTTCTTCTCCGATTCCAGTCCGAGATACTTCGCAGTCGCACCAGTTGCAATGATCAGCGCATCGGCCTCAATGACCTTTGATCCGTCTATGGTTACCTTAAAGGGTGCAGATGTCAGATCTGATGCCGTTGCCATTCCGAAACGTACATCCGTCCCGAACCTTGCCGCCTGCTTTTTAAGGTCCTCCATCATTTCGGGACCGGTAACACCGTCAGGGTAACCGGGGTAGTTCTCCACCTCGGTGGTGGTGGTAAGCTGCCCCCCGGGCTGCAAACCCTCGTAAAGCAACGGGTTAAGATTTGCCCTGGCAGCGTATATAGCTGCGGTATATCCGGCCGGACCCGATCCTATGATCAGGCACCTTACCCGTTCAGCTTCACCTTCCGGCTTCTTTTCCGGTTTTTCATCAGGAAGCTCCATTTTTTTGAACATGCTCATATTTTCAGTTTTTATGATTCTTCAATTCAATTTCTGCAGGTACTGTTCTCCCGGCAATTGTGAGTTTGAGTTTGCAGTTTACTTTTCTGCCTTTCGGCGGAAAACAATGTCCGTTAAAGATTAGCAGCCCGACATTGGCTCATCAGCTCTTCCCGCTCAAAATGCAACACAAAATTAACAAGTATCGGGATATGTGCAAACATCAATTCTGTGCGGTTTGTTCAATTCTAACAGTTTCCCGCTACCGAAATCCGCTGCACAGGTACATGCAGCCGGAAAACCGTTTCGTATAAGGGAAGCCGGGGTACCAGGACATAAAACCGTTAACCGGGGTTTTATGCCTCGCAGCTAAAAAAATTTGCAGGCAATAAAAAATTTGCAGATAACCATTAGTTTATTAATTTTGCATCGCATTAGCGGCCGGGGTAAATCCCGGTTTTATTTCGGGGTGTGGCGCAGTTGGCTAGCGCACTTGCATGGGGTGCAAGGGGTCGGAAGTTCGAGTCTTCTCACCCCGACATGATAAGACAACCTGCTGATCTGGCAGGTTGTCCTTTTCTTTCTTACCCCCATCACTTTCATTGCACTTTGCCGTCCTCATCCTTGCGGGCGGCAAAGAGCATCCCGACCCGCTTG
>SLOE01000027.1 GCA_007132715.1 Bacteroidales bacterium | reverse complement strand
TGGCCGGTCACCTGGGGCACATTACCGTTAACTCTGCGGTTGATGAGACGGGTATTACCGGTTCGCCCGGCACCCTTGAGCAGGCTATAGGTAACACAACCGTAGGAAGACGCTCCTCTGGCCGCTTTGATTCAACATCCAGGCTGGTTGAAGCCTATGATAAAGGTGACAGTTTTGCAGCTTATGTATGGCTTGATTCCGTGCGCAAGCTTGCCCTGGCCATATGCTCAATATCAAATGCAATATCGCCCGATGCAGTAATACTGGGAGGGGGTATTACGAATGCAGGAGAGAGTCTTTTCAGGCCCTTGAGTGAATTCCTGGATGTCTACGAATGGAGGCCGGGAGGGAAGAAAACTCAAATACTCCAGGCTCAGTATTCTGAACTGTCAGGTGCAGTTGGCGCTGCTGCTTTTGCCCTGGCCAGGAGCAGAAAGTGACCGGAATGAAATTATCTCAAAAGGCATGTTGCGTATAAAACTTCACTGGCAGATCCTTATTGCACTTATAACAGGAGTCCTTTTTGGTGTATTCCTGAAAGATCAAACTGTATATGTCTCGTGGATGGGGGACGTGTTCCTTCGGGCGCTAAGGATGATTATCGTTCCCCTTGTTTTCAGCTCTATAGTTACGGGAATAGTAAATATCGGAAGCAGCAGAAACATTGGTTTTCTGGGTATGAAGGCGATGGCCTGGTATCTCTCAACCAGCACCCTTGCAATCCTTACCGGCCTGTTTATGGTAAACCTGTTCAGGCCGGGAACCGGAGCCAATCTTGACCTGACACAGGAGCCCGTTCTTGAAGTGACCGAAGGAACACTCGGTCAAGTCTTTATGAGGATCATACCGGAGAATGTGTTCCTGGCCTTTTCTGATAACACCCAGATGCTGTCAGTCATATTTTTTGCCCTGCTTTTCGGCTTCTTCATCACCAGGGTTGATGGGGGACACAGGGAGCATCTGTCTGGTTTTTTCAGGGCGGTATTCGAGGTTATGATGAAGATCACACTGTTTGTCATCAGGTTCACCCCCCTTGGTATATTCGGGCTTATTGCAGCAAGAATAGCGGCCCAGGATGACCTCTCCTCACTGGTGCAGAGCATGGGTATGTATATGTTCGTGGTCATAGCCGGCATACTGGTCCATGTTTTTGTAACACTTCCGCTCATTGTAAAGTTTATAGGAAAGTCAAGGCCTTTCAGGCATTTTGCCGCGGCACGCATACCGTTGCTGACCGCGTTCACGACCTCCTCTTCAAATGCCACGCTTCCCCTTACCATGGAGGCGGTGAAGAACAATTCCGGGGTATCTGACAAGGTAGGGAGCTTCACACTCCCACTTGGTGCCACTATCAATATGGACGGTGCGGCGCTGTATGAATGTGTTGCAGTAATATTCATTGCACAGGCATATGGTATAGACCTTACTTTTGGCCAGCAGGTGGTAGTGGTGCTCACCTCGCTGCTTGCCTCGGTCGGTTCGGCAGGGGTACCGATGGCGGGACTGGTAATGATAACCATTGTGCTTACTGCCGTGGGATTGCCTCTTGAAGGGGTGGGGCTTATCCTGGCAGTGGACAGGATAATAGATATGTTCCGCACGGCTGCAAATGTATGGAGTGATGTATGCGGCGCGGTGGTAATAGCCAGGTCGGAGGGAGAGGAGCTGAGGGAGTAATTCCGGTCAGATTGTTGTTTAGTCGATTACGGGTTGGAAAGTTGTTCCAGGCGTGGCCGGGATGACGGTCATTGATCACCGGACTGTTAAATGCATAGTTCCTCTATCAGATAATATGCTTCCAGGTCGCCCAGCTCCATTGCCCTTTGCCAGCTTTTGCAGGCTCCGGGCAGATCTCCCATGGTTGCCCTTACATAACCGAGCTTGAGCCAGCCAATTGTTAGTTTTTCATTGAGTTCAACGGTCCTTCCCAACAGGAGCGCTGCACGGTTATAGTTTCCCAGGTCGAACTCCGCAAGCGCCATATTGTACCATGCCATCACAAAGTCCGGATCAAGTTCGATGGTTTTTTCGAAGTCTTCTATTGCCTCTTCATGCATTCCCAGCCGGTATTTTGCAAGTCCCCTGTTATTCATTGCAATTACATATTTGGGGTTGTAGATGAGTGCATTTTCGAAATCGCTGAGCGCCTCCTTCCTGCGGTCAATTGTCATCCTGGCATAACCCCGGTTATTGTAGGCCCTTGCATATTCGGGGTGCAGCTCTATTGCCATGGAATAATCATCAATGGCCGCTACGGGCTTGCCCATCAGGAATTTTGCATTTCCCCGCATATTGTAGGCAGCATGAAAACCCGGGTTTAGCTCTATTGCACTGTCAAGGTCCTCCAGTGCATTGCTGTAATCACCAAGGCTTACCCTGGCATCGCCACGGAAGAACCAGGCATCTTCGTTGTGCGGGTCCGCTTCAATTGCCCTGGTAAGCTTTTCTATTGCGCCCTCGTAATCGCCCAGCTCCTTTCTTATGAAAGCATCGTGGACAAGCAAGGATACTGCAGGTCCGCAGCCGGACAATGAAAGCAGGGCTGTGATGATGATGCATACTTTATGTAAGGATGCATTCTGCATAGTTGTATTACCAGGCGACTGTTTATCTCAGTTCCTGCCGGCTGCCGAGATCTGAACGGCTTTGTCCCAATCGGCCTCGGCACCGGCGATATCGCTCATCTCTATCCTGGCATTTCCCCTGCCGTTGAATGCCTCCATGCTGTCGGGGAATGCATCAATAGCTTTGGTGAACAGAGATTCCGACTGCTCCAGGTAACCAAGTTCAAGCATGGCGTACCCTGTGCTCAGGAACAGCTCAAGGTCTGTTTCGTTCAGCCTGCCTGCCATGTCAAGGTCAGCAAATGCGCTTTCGGGATGCCCCAACTCTTTATAGACAAGTGCCCTGTTGTGATAGACTATGGGATCCTCTTCGAGCTCCAGTGCATCGGCAAAGTCGTCGAGCGACAGTTCCATATCACCCAGGTACAGGTATGAAAGCCCCCTGTGATTGTAGGAAGAGACAACATTTTCGTTCTTATCAATGCTGCTCGTGAAAAAGGTTATAGCTTCATGCAGGTTCCCGTTTTCCAGTTCCCGGAGCCCCCTGTCATGATCTGAGACCCTGTCTGCACAGGAATGTATGAGGAGTGCGGCAATAAGCACAATAAAAAGCCCGAACGCATATTTACTGTTTAATATCTTTTGCATACTGACCCTGGGTTTTTATTTACTGCAAGATACCACAAAATATAGTTTTATTGAAATTTGCAGCAAAAGCAGTCTTCTTTACTTATATTCCAGCCGGCAATCGTGCCGGCCCGGGAATTGAAATATCCGTCTCTTTTGTTGAGAGGATTAATATGGGATTCCAGGAATAAAGATTTTG
>SLOE01000167.1 GCA_007132715.1 Bacteroidales bacterium | reverse complement strand
GAATTTCCTGCCCGAAAACTCACGGGTAACAGGCCCCTTGTGAACAGTCATTCCCGTCTCCGACGGAAGGTAATCAAATACCCAGATGTCGTGGTTACCGGTGAAGAAGTGGACTGGTATGCCGCTGTCGGTTATCCCGGCTATACTGCCGAGAAGACGGGTGAACCCCCTGGGAACAACCCGCCTGTATTCGAACCAGAAATCGAATATGTCGCCTAAAAGAAAGATCTCTCCTGCATCTTTGCTTACCTGATCAAGCCACCTGACAAAAAGCCGTTCGCGGTCAAGGCTTTTTACCGGGCCCGGAAGTCCGAAATGTGCATCGGAGGCGAAGTATATTTTTTTCTTATCGGTCAAGTCTGTTGTCTGGTTGTTGCCGGAGATGATCCAGCCGGCCATATATTTTCAGTCCATCGCCCTTGCAAGCCTGCGCCTCAGTTCGGTAACGCTGAGATTTCTTGCTATTATGCCTACATCACGGTTAATAAGATAGTTCGAAGGGATCTGCTGAACATTATATGCCTGTGCAGCGCTAAATGGCTCTTCTCCGGGTTCGGCTACATGGATCCAGGGTAGTTCGGAAAACTCAATGCTCCGCAACCACTCCTCCCTGTCCCTTTCAACTGATACCTGGTACACCTGGAAGCCCCTGGTGTGGAAGGTATTATAAACAGGCAGCAGGTCGATAGCAAACTGCACGCTTGAGGCATTCAGTGATGACCCGAAAAAAACAAGCTTGTATTTTTCGGGCACGGAATGGAGGCTGACATTCTCACCGTCGGGCCCTGGCATGTTGATATCAGGGTATGTAGTGACCACATTTCCGCTCTGCTCTGCCATGGCTGCGAACCTGTATGCCTCGTATGCCCTCTCCTGGCTTTCGGCATCGACGGCAAGGGCTCTCACATGGGGAGAGTCCGGGTAGATCTTTTTCAATGATCCGGCCACTATCTTCAGGTACTGGATGTCCCGGGTCCGGTTAAGTACGTAATTTTGGTCATCAAGCTGCTGGTAAAGCGCCGTTATTGATGCAAGCGATTCCATATTATCAAGGATAAAAGCGATGGAGAAGTTACGCTGGGCATTGATGATATCCTCCAGCTCTTCATTTATTCTTGCCTCCTCCTCTTCAAAACCCGGGCCCTCCTCCAGCTCCAGGATCTCCCTGATGAGCGGGTCAATCTGCTTCCTGGTGGTGATGAGCCTGTCGTTAAGTTTTTTCAGCAGGACCGATCCTTCAGACCCTTCAACATCGTAGGTCTCAGGCAGGTTTGATGCCCTGGCACTGACAGTTATCCTCTCTCCCGGCTCTGCCAGGAGGGTTATGAAATTGTTGCCTTCAATTCTTATCCTGTAAAAAGATGGCATTGCGGGCTGAGCCCTGAATGAGAACCTTCCGTTGCCCCTCAGCTTAAATGAATCAACGGGCACCGGTCCCCCGATTTCAAGCCTGTCAAACCATAAAGTCTTCCCTTCAGCCTCTTCAATGGTTCCGGATACGCGTACCCCTGTTGGTTCATCGCATGATTGGACCATGACGGCAAGGGGCAGCAAAAGGGCTGCCAGCAGGGTGATCCTGTTACCGGCTGATGAGGGCCGCAGTTGTTTTTGTATCATGATCAATTAGTTTTGTTTATTCGAAAACCCGTGCCAGTGCCTGCTCCAGTGCCTCTCCCCTCAGATCCCTTGCAATTATTACACCGTCAGGGTCAAGCAGGAAATTGGCAGGTATGGCTTCAATCTGGTACAGGGCTACTACGGGCGAGCCGAGAAACTCCAGGTCGCTCACATGTATCCACCGTCCCATATCCAGATCCTCAATGGCTGCAAGCCACCTATCCCTTGACCGGTCGAGCGACACCTGGTATATCTCGAACGCCTCATTGCTGAACCTGTCATATACATCTGCAAGGTCGGGGATCCCCTCACGGCACACGGGGCACCAGGATGCCCAGAAATCAAGAAGCACAAAACTGCCCCTGAGAGAAGACAGATCAACGGTGACACCACCGGGATCGGGAAGCGATATTTCAGGTGCCACGGCGCCCGCTCCAATCATGCTCTCCCTTTGCTGCCTAAGCTCCACCTGCTCCCTCATGCCGCGTACATTTTCGTTAAAAGTGACAGCATACTCAAGGTCAGGGTAATTTATCAACAGGGCAGAATCGACCTTGATGTAATACCTGAAATCCCCGGTCCGGTTAAGTATGAAATTTTCGCCGTCAATCTGCTGGTAAAGGGCCATCATGCTGGCCAGCGACCCCGGGTTACGGTTAATGAAATCAATTGTAAATTCCCTCATCCTGTCAGCCTCCTCATTGAACTGCCTACGGGTATCCTCCCTTACTGCTTCAATGACGGTGGGAGCTTCACCACGGCTGTTCCTGAAAACTTCAGAAATGGAATCGAGAACCCTGTGGGTGCGCGCCATCCTCCTGTTGAACTCGACAGCCAGTTCAGACTCGGGTGACCCGTTTATCTCAGCAGTCAATGACATGTTGCCTATATCGGCCGAAACTGTTACATCCTCTCCCGGTGATACTATCAGCATCAGGCTGTTCAGGTTATGACTGAGCGTCATGAACCTGGTGTTTTCAATACTGCCTGCAAAGCTGAACCTGCCGCCGGGACCGATCACGGCCGAATCGATCAGTTCCCTTTCATAGGTGCCCATTTCATAAAGGTAAAGCGTTTTACCGGTGGCATTGCCGATGGTGCCGCTGATCGAAAAAGTGGTATCAGGCACTGAGCAACCTGTATAAAAAAGAGCTGCTGCCATAACAGCCAGTAAAGCAAAAGCTCTCTTCCGGTTGTCGTGGAATATTGCAATTCCGGTTTTTACTGCTGTATACATTTTCCGGTCACGTTATTTAATACTCTTACAGGTGCGAAGATAATTATTTTTTGGATCAGGATTAACATCATAAAACCGGGCCTGAAAGGAACCTTTAAGGCTGCATGTTGTTTTGCGTATTTACCAGGGCGCATTTTTGTTGCGGAATTCGTACAAATATCTTATCAGCAATCAATTATTTTGTACTTTTATGGTCTCTTTATGTTCAAAACAGAGTGCGCACATGAATGGTTGAGCAGTCTGATAATCATAGTCTGTACCGATGAGTTACCTTAATTTTGACAAGACAAGGCTGATCAACCTTTCCTATTCACTTAACAGGGAGCTGATCAGGTCAAACCGCGCGGGCTCGTATGCCTGTACGACAATAATTGCCAGCAATACAAGGAAGTATCACGGACTGCTGGTTTGTCCGCTGGAGTATCTTGACGGCGGTCATCATGTCCTGCTGTCAGGACTGCATGAAACTGTCATTCAGCATGATCAGGCATTCAACCTGGGGATACACAAGTATGCAGGGGACTATTACAACCCTAAGGGGCACAAATATCTGCGGGATTTTGAGACAGACCCGATACCCAGGCTGGTATACAGGGTTGGAGGTGTGGTTCTGGCACGGGAGTGGCTGCTGGCGCAGAACGAGGAGAGCATTTTGATCAGATATACACTGCTCGATGCGCATTCCCCGACACAGTTGAGGTTACGACCCTACCTGGCATTCAGGAATATCCATTCGCTGAGCAAGGGGAACATGGATGTTATCACGAAAACACAGAAGATAAAAAAGGGTATAAAAACCAGGATGTACATGGGTTACCCGTTGCTTAACATGCAGATGTCAAAAGATGCTGAATTTGTGGCGGGCCCGGACTGGAACTACAATGTTGAATATATCCAGGAACAGAAGAGGGGATACGGGTACAAGGAGGATCTTTATATGCCGGGATATTTTGAGTTCCCGCTGAAAAAGGGCGAGTCTGTTGTCTTCTCTGCAAGCACCCGTGAGCTTGAGCCTGCGGCGCTGAAACGGAAGTTCCAGGGTGAGATTAAAAAGCGTATCCCCAGAAATACTTTCCATAACTGCCTGCTGAACTCTGCCCAGCAGTTCTTTATACGAAAGGAGAAAAAGACTGAGATATTGGCCGGTTTTCCTTGGCACGGCAGGATAATGAGGGATACTTTTGCATCGTTACCCGGACTGGCAATTGCGACGGGTGATATAAAGATCTTCAAGGCTGTGCTGGACTCAAGCCTGCCTGAACTTCTCAGGACGATGAGGACGGCTCCGGGAGGCGAGGCTGAAGGCAGCCGGATGGGGGCCGACGAGCCTTTATGGTTCATGTGGGCATTGCAGCAATATGCACATCAGACAGGAGACAGGGCGCTGGTCTGGAAAACTTACGGCAGGAAGGTGAAGGAGCTGCTCGGCATGGTGCGTAAGGGTATCGGCGATATTATCACAATGCATGACAATGGTCTCCTGTTCTGCGGCGAGCAGAATGTTCCGAGAACATGGATGAACTGTGTGGCCGGGGGACTGCCGGTTACGCCCCGGTCAGGCTATGTCGTTGAGATAAATGCCCTGTGGTTCAATGCTGTGAGGTTTGCGCTGAAACTTGCCGAAGCCGGAGATGACAAGGCCTTCGTAAGCAGGTGGAAAGATATTCCTCCGATTGCGGCCGAATCGTTCGTCCGGATGTTCTGGGATGAGGAGAGGGGTTACCTGGCCGATTATGTGCGGGATGAAAAGGCTGACTGGTCGGTCAGGCCCAACCAGGTGCTGGCGGCATCAGTTCCGTACAGTCCCCTTGACGATGAAAAGAAGAACAGACTGCTGGAGATTGTTGAAAGCGAACTGCTTACTCCAAAGGGGCTGAGGACACTGGCACCGAAGAACCCACTCTACAAAGGCATATATGGGGGCGATCAGGAAACACGGGATGCTGCTGCACACCAGGGGACGGTCTATCCCTGGCTTCTGGGGCATTGGGCCGATGCATACCTGCGGCTTCACAAGAAGTCCGGGGCGGAAATTGTAAAGAGACTGTTCGCCGGTTTTGAGGAGGATATGCAGGTTCATGGTGTGGGGTCAATATCTGAACTGTATGACGGCGATCCGCCCCATTACCCTGACGGTGCGCTTTCATATGCATGGAACGTGGCAGAATTGCTGAGGATGGAGCAACTAATTTTATATTATCAAACGGTATAGCCAATGAGGGTATTAATGTTCGGATGGGAATTCCCTCCTCATATAAGCGGGGGACTTGGTACGGCCTGCTACGGGCTCACAAGGGGTATGTCGCATATTTCCGGCCTGGAGGTCCTTTTTGTTGTTCCAAAAGCCTGGGGCGATGAAGATCAGAGCGCGCTTACCCTTATCGCGGCCGATAATTTCCCCGTAAGGAAAAAATTCATTGAGATGAAAAACTTCCTCAGGGAGATGACATACCTTGAGGTGCATTCACGCCTGGTGCCGTACATGTCGCCCGAAGATTATGCCGAAACGGTCAATAACAGCGAAGGCGGCAGCAATGTCTATTTCAATACCGAGGAGATAGGTAAACTGAAGTTTACAGGCAAGTACGGACCGGACCTGTTTCAGGAGATAGCCAATTATGCCCTCGTGGCCGGGGTGATTGCCGATGACCATTCATTTGACATAATCCATGCCCATGACTGGCTGACTTATCCTGCCGGCATGGCGGCAAAGGCCGTCTCGGGCAAACCACTGGTGATCCACGTGCATGCCACCGATTTTGACCGCAGCGGCGGGAGCGTCAACCCGGGTGTTTTTGAGATCGAGAAGAGGGGTATGGAGGCGGCCGATATGATAATAGCGGTTAGTAACCTCACCAGGACCACCGTAATAGAAAAATATGGCATAAACCCGGCCAGGGTAGTTACCGTATATAATGCGGTTGAACCGCTTGAGCTGGGGGAATGGCCCGAATTCAGGAAGCCGGTGAATGAGAAGATAGTCACCTTCCTGGGCCGCATTACCCTGCAGAAGGGACCGGAGTATTTTGTTGAGGCGGCACACAAGGTTCTCATGAAGTCTGACAATGTGCGTTTTGTGATGGCGGGCAGCGGCGACCTGTTTCCCAGGATTATAAGAAGGGCCGCCAGCCTGGGAATAATGGACAGGTTTCACTTCACGGGGTTTTTGCGCGGACAGGATGTGAACCACATGTTCGCTATAAGCGACCTCTACGTGATGCCGTCGGTGTCGGAACCGTTCGGTATCTCGCCGCTGGAGGCCATGCAGTCGAATGTGCCGGTGATCATCTCACACCAGTCAGGCGTCTCTGAGATACTGAAACATGCTATCAAGGTTGATTTCTGGGATATCGATGCGATGGCCGATGCCATATACGGTATCCTTCATTACGGGGCGCTGTCGGAAATGTTCAAAAAGCATGGCAAAACCGAGGTTGACAACCTTAAATGGGAAAATTCCGCTCTCCATGTCAAGCAGGTTTATGACGCGGTACTAGCCAAATATTACTAACTACACATACACTCATGAAGACCATTTGTTTGTATTTTCAGGTGCACCAGCCTTTCCGCTTCAGGAGGTACCGGTTTTTCGACATAGGGGAATCACATTACTATTATGATGATTACTCCAATGAATCCATCATGAAAAAGGTGGCCGGGAGATGCTACCTGCCGGCAAACCAGTTGATGCTGGATCTGATAGAGAAATACGGTGAACGCTTCAGGGTTGCCTGGTCAGTTTCGGGAATAGCTCTTGACCAGTTTGAGCTCTATGCCCCCGAGGTGCTGGAAAGCTTCAGGAAGCTTGCCGCAACGGGACAGGTGGAGTTCCTGGCCGAGACATATTCGCATTCGCTTGTTTCACTGGCCGATCCTGATGAGTTCAGGGTGCAGGTTAAGGAACACAGCGACCGGATTGAATCCCTTTTTGGTGTCAGGCCTGGAGTATTCCGCAATACCGAGCTTGTTTACTCCGATGATATCGGCGCCGTGGTTGCCGATATGGGTTACGGGGCCATGCTTACCGAAGGTGCAAAGCATATTCTGGGCTGGAAGAGTCCCAATTATCTGTATTACAATGCAGTTAATCCGAGGCTAAAGCTGCTTCTCAAGAACTACAAGCTGAGCGATGACATTGCTTTCCGTTTCTCCGACAGGGGGTGGGGCGAATGGCCGCTGACAGCCGAAAAATATGCTGGTTGGCTCAGGGATATAGATAAAAAAGAGGAAGTTATAAACCTGTTCATGGATTATGAGACCTTCGGGGAACACCAGGATGTGGGGACCGGCATACTTGAGTTTCTCAGGGCTCTTCCCGGTGAGCTGCTGCGGCATAATGAGTTCAGGTTTGCAACACCCTCAGAGGTGGCCTCCCTGCATGAGCCGGTAGCTTCCATGCATGTACCGTATCCGATATCATGGGCCGACGAGGAGCGGGACCTGTCGGCCTGGCTGGGTAATGACATGCAGAATGAGGCATTTACGAAGCTTTATGAACTGAAGGAGCTCGTCAAAAAAACAAATGACACGAAGATCATGACCGACTGGCGGTACCTGCAGGTTAGCGACCACTTCTATTACATGTCAACCAAGTTCTTTTCAGACGGTGAGGTACACAAGTACTTCAACCCCTATGAGTCGCCGTACGACGCATTTATCAACTATATGAATGTGCTGAGCGATTTTGCCCGAAGGGTTAATGAGATGGTTGGGGCGACGGAGACTGAAACGACTATGCTGAAAAGGCAGATCAGGGATAGGGATGAGCAGCTCGAGAAGCTGCAGGCTGAGATCAATGAACTGCGCGAAAAGAGAAAGCTGGTAGCAACTCCGGTAGTTGAAGGTGAGGAGGAGGTTACAGGGTCGAAGAGTTCAGCGAAAGCTTCAAAACCGTCGACCGGATCGGGGTCTGCCAAGGCCTCAAAGCCTTCCGGCAAGTCGGTTTCCGCGAAAGCTTCAAAACCGTCGACCGGATCGGGATCTGCCGGGAAAGCTAAACCGGTCAGCCGGAAAAAAGCTGAAACCGGCGAAAAAAAACCGCGCGGCAGTAAAAAAGCATGAGAACGGCATCAGTAAGGTCAGTCTGATCCGGACCCGGCATTCATATTGCCTGGTGGGATCACGAGTGGCCGGGTGTAAAATCTTTTAATTAATCAATAACGAATAAGATGTCAGAGAAAATTATGACCCCGGACTACCTGTTCGAGGTGAGTTGGGAGGTATGTAACAAGGCAGGGGGTATCCATACGGCGATATCCTCGAGAGCCCTGATGTTGCAGGAGAAGCTTGGAAGTAATTATATCCTCCTGGGACCCGATGTGTGGCGGGGAGAGACAGAGAATCCCGAATTTACAGAGGATACCGGACTCTTATCTGCCTGGAGGGAGGCCGCCGGCAGGGAAGGCCTCAGCATCAGGACCGGCAGGTGGAACATTGAAGGACGCCCGATAGCTATTATTGTAGACTTTACACCCTTTATATCACAAAAGGATGAGATTTTCAAGGTTATGTGGGAAAGGTTCAGGCTCGACTCCATATCCGGGCAGTGGGACTATGCTGAACCGGTCCTCTTCGGCTATGCAGCCGGCAGGGTAATAGAGAGCTTTGGCAGGTTCAGCGGGGGGACCGGCTTTTTGCTGGCCCATTTCCATGAATGGCTTTCCGGTGCCGGGGTTCTCTACCTGAAGGACCGGGTGCCTTCGGTTGCCACCATGTTCACGGCGCATGCCACGGTAACCGGCAGGTCTCTTGCGATGGATGACAGAGCCCTTTACCGGGATTTCGGGAAATTTGATGCCGATGCTGTTGCAAAAGAGATGAATATTGTATCCAAGCTATCGCTTGAAAGGCTGGCAGCCTCCAATGCCGATGTGTTCACAACGGTTAGCCTGCCGGTAGCCAGGGAATGCGGCCGTTTCCTGAACAGGGAGGCCGATCTGATCACACCCAACGGTTTTGAAAGCAGGCTTGTACCGGGTGACGATGAGCTGGCGGCCAGAAGGTCTGCTGCAAGGGAGAAGCTCCGCGAGGTTGCAGGTGCCCTGCTGGGCAGGCCGCTTGATGACAGTGTAACCTTCCTGGCGCATAGCGGGAGATACGAGGTGAGAAACAAAGGGATAGACCTGTTCATAGATTCTATGTCCATCCTGAGGGAGAGGCTGCCAGCGGATCGCGAAGTGGTCGCGTTCATGCTGGTACCTGCCGGTCAGACCGGCGGACGGACCGACCTTTCAGGTGTTCTGGACGGCTCAAATTCAGGTCCTGTTGCCGGTAACAGGGTGGTAACACATTTTCTTCATGAACATGAACACGACCCGATACTGAACATGCTTCGCAGGGCCGGCATTAACAATGATCCGGGCGACCGGGTGAATATTGTTTTTGTCCCGTGTTACATGGACGGGAATGACGGTATACTGAATATTCCATACTACGATCTCCTTCCCGGCTTTGACATGGCCATCTTCCCCTCATATTATGAACCATGGGGATATTCGCCAATGGAAAGTATCGCCTACGGGGTGCCCGTAATAACCACAAGCCTTTGCGGATACGCCCAGTGGATAAGAAGTCAGTTCAAAGGCGATATGCAGGCCCTGCATATCATTGAGAGAGACGATGACAATTATGACCGGGTGGCCTCAGAAATAGCCGGAACGGTGATATCCCTGTCCGCCCTGAGCGGGGAACAGGCGGCCGGTATAAAAGAGAATGCAGTTGCCCTGTCGGAGGTAACCGACTGGAGCAGGCAGATCGGATACTTATCGAGGGCCTGGCATACCGCTTATGAGAATTGCGCACCAAGACTGAGTGAGATAGAACCGGCAGTGCCTTCTGAGATACTCCCGTCTGTGTATAAGTTCAGCAGCCTGCACGATCCCAGGTGGAAAACCATATTCGTGCAGAAGAACCTGCCCGGGCGTCTTTCATCTCTTGATGAGCTGTCAAGGAACCTCTGGTGGAGCTGGAATGAAGAGGCGGTTGAGCTTTTCAGGCTGGTTGACCCGGGGTTGTGGGGCGAAACCGGCGGAAACCCGGTTGATTTTCTTGAAAAGGTAAGCTACAAGAGGCTCATGGTACTCGAGAAGGATGAAGAATTTTTGACTGAGCTGGACAGGGTTTACGGGAATTTCAGAAACTATATGGAAAGGCCCGGCAACGGGTACCGTATCGCGTATTTCAGCATGGAATACGGACTTCATCGCAGTCTCCCGATATTCAGCGGGGGACTGGGTGTACTGGCAGGTGACTACCTCAAGGAGGCAAGTGATTCGGGAACCGACATGGTTGCTGTGGGGCTGCTTTACAGGTACGGTTATTTCAGGCAGCAGATTTCGGCCGGAGGCGATCAGGTTGCAAGTTATGATGCCACCGACTTTACCCGGTTACCGGTCCGGCCGGTACGCCATGATGATGGCCGGTGGGCCGTGGTCAGCATCGCTTTTCCGGGGCGCACGGTTAAGGCGAGGATATGGAGGGTCGATGTGGGGCGTGTCCCGTTGTACCTTCTTGATACCGACTTTGATGATAACAGGGATCAGGACAGGGCAATAACACATCACCTCTACGGGGGGGACTGGGAGAACCGGTTCAGGCAGGAGATGATCCTGGGTATCGGAGGTATCAGGGCTCTCCGGACAATAGGTGAGAAGCCGGATATTTACCACTGTAACGAGGGACATGCAGCATTCATAGGTATTGAAAGGCTGAACAGGTTCGTTAATGATCATAAGCTGTCATTTTACCAGGCACTTGAGGTCGTGAGGGCCTCAACCCTCTTCACTACCCACACCCCGGTTCCTGCAGGGCACGATGCATTTGATGAAAATCTGCTGCGGACCTATATCGCACATTATCCCCGGAGGCTCAATATCAGCTGGAGCCAGTTCATGAACCTGGGCAAGATACATCCCGATGACCCCGGTGAGAAATTCTCGATGTCATACCTGGCAGCCAACCTGTCGCAGGAGGTCAACGGGGTAAGCCGTCTTCACGGTTCGGTGAGCAGGAATATCTTTAACGATTTGTGGAAGGGATACCTTCCGGAGGAACTGCACATTGGCTATGTTACCAACGGGGTGCATCATGATACGTGGACTGCTGCCGAATGGAAGGGCCTTTATGAAGAGCTGATGGGCGCCGGTTACCGGGAACAACAGCATTTGCCGGAAACCTGGCAGGCTGTTCTGGAGGCTGACAGCGCAAGAATTTGGGAGATAAGGCAGCTGCTCAGAAAGAGGCTGGCCGACCACATTATTGAGCGAACCCGGGTAAGCTGGCTTACCCGCCATGAGAGTCCCCGCTACTATCTGAACGTCAGGGAGAAGTTTTCGTCCGGCCACCTCACTGTGGGTTTCGCAAGACGCTTCGCCACATACAAGAGAGCACAACTGCTCTTCAGAGACGTAGACCGGCTTGCGGCCATAGTGAATAACCCTGACCGGCCGGTACAGTTTCTTTTTGCCGGCAAGGCACATCCCAATGACAAGGCCGGGCAGGAGCTCATGAAACATATTGTCACCATATCGAAACGACCAGAATTTTCGGGGAAGATACTCTTCCTGCAGAATTATGATGTTGATCTGGCAAGGATGCTGGTTCAGGGAGTCGATGTGTGGCTGAACACACCCACCAGACCCCTCGAGGCGTCAGGTACCAGCGGGATGAAGGCTGTGATGAACGGTGTACTCAATTTCAGCGTGCTTGACGGATGGTGGGTTGAGGGTTACCGTCCGGGTGCCGGTTGGGCACTGCCCGAAGAGAGGGTTTATGACAACCAGGATTTTCAGGATGAGCTCGATGCCGATACCATATATAATATACTGGAAGATGAGATAATACCGATGTTCTACGAAAGGGACAAATCGGATGTCCCGCAGGAGTGGGTCAGGACCATCAAAAATTCGGTCAGTGGAATTGCCCCTGTGTTCACGATGAGGCGTATGCTGAATGATTATGCCGGCAGGTTCTACAACAAGCTGCATGAGCGATCGGTAAGGCTTTGCAGCAAGGGCTACGAGCTGGCAAAACAGCTTGCATCCTGGAAGCAGAGGATGATAATGGGATGGGACAGCATCGAGGTTATTGAGGTTAACTACCCCGACACTTCAGAAAAACCCCTGATGCTCGGACAGGAGCATAGCGGGTCTGTACTGCTGGACCTGAAGGATCTGAATGTGTCGTCGGTAGGTGTTGAGCTGGTCGTTGCCGAAAAAAACCCGAAGAACGGCACTATGGCAAAACCCGAGGTTCAGGAGCTCAGGCTTGAACATACCGAAGGGGGACTGGCACGGTACAGTCTCCAGATCTATCCCACGCGGGCCGGGGCATTCCATTACGGTATCAGGATATTCCCGAAGCATCCGGATATGCCGCACAGGCAGGATCTGGCAATAGTGAAGTGGATTTAGGCGCGGCCCGGATCTGACGGATCTTCCAGGACTGACGGATCTTCCAGGACTAACGGGGCCGCCGGATCTGCCGGGATCGGCCCGGGACAGTCTGTAGCTGCCAGGCGCTGCCGGGAGGTGCCCGGGGCTGTCCGGAGCTGCTACCGGCCTCTGCCGAGAGGGGACCGGCATTCTCCAATGCGGGCAAGGTAAAGGGTTAATAGCCCGGAAACCCGATCGATTTATTGTTTTTTTTGCGGGACTATTTGATTTTTTGGATTAAAGCCTTAGTTTTGGGTTTATCAAGAGGTGTACTAAATACACTAATAATAATACTTAAATTCAAATAGATGACTGCAATTGACTGGATTGTACTGGGAGCATTCTTTGTTCTGCTTTTCTGGGTTGTTTGGTGGGTTATCCGACAAAAGGAGGAGACCTCGACGGACTATTTCCTTGCCGGCAGGAACGCCGGCTGGCTTGCCATTGGTGCATCAATATTTGCATCTAATATCGGATCTGAACACCTGGTGGGTCTTGCCGGGGCTGGTGCTGAAAGCGGCATGGCCATGGCGCACTGGGAGATGCACGGATGGATGATCCTTATCCTGGGCTGGGTGTTTGTCCCCTTCTATTCGCGGAGCAGGGTGTTCACCATGCCCGAATTCCT
>SLOE01000025.1 GCA_007132715.1 Bacteroidales bacterium | reverse complement strand
GGGGGTGCCTCAGTACTGAAGTGAACACCGGACGTATGGCCGCGTATGACAGATGCGGGTCTGTTGCCGGCCGGTCAGAAGCCCCTAAGCAGTAATGCGAGAGCCACTCCAAGATAGTTTCCCACCGCGTAGCCTATTATGCCAACTGTAAGGCCGGAGACTATTATCTCCTTGTTTTTCAAGGCTGCAGCTACGACTGGCACAAAGGGAGGCGAGCATATGAAGGCCGTAGAAGTTATCATAACAGTGTCGGCATCAACCCTGAATATCCTGGACAGGATCACCTGGACCAGCAGTGATCCGAATACCGCAAGGGTCACGTAGAACAGGATCGAGGGACTTGCTGCCACAAACCGGTGAATGTCGGCCATCGAAGCAACCACAATGCTGAATACCAGTATCAGGTACATACCCAGCTCAAATGTCTTTTCGGTGCGGTTTACAGCCGGGATGAGGGAGGCCAGGATGCCAAAGGTTGTTATCAGCAGGATGACGACGGCCATCTGGGCACTCTCGGGCAGTACCAGGCTTACCCCGCCCCCGACGCCGAATATCAGCACCGACAGGCCTAATGCCCTGAGCAGGGGGATCAGGAATTTTTTCCTGAGCATTCCACGGTATGGGTCTTTGCCATCAAAATCATCTATTCTTGATGCTTCAGGGTCGGTGTGCCTGTAAGCAGGAAGGAATTTGAGGAAAAACCTCTGGCCCACCGAGAGCATGAACAGCAGGTAAAATACCCCTATGATAAGATCGTAGGTGTGTGTGACCACATAAATGGTCTCGTCCACATCGAGAGCCAGCTTTATCGATGCCAGGTTAGGTGTGCCGCCGGTGTAGACACCCACGAGCATGCCCGACACCTTCCACAGGTCGGCCACCCCGTCGTGGCGGAACAGGAAGTAGCCTGCCACAACTGTCGACACCACGCCAATAAAGGCAAAAAGCATTGACAGCATGGTTTTGCCTGCAACAGAGAACCACTTCTTTATATCGGTCGAAAAGAGCAGTAGCGGAATTGCCAGGGGAATTGTAAGCGTGGTAAGTAAATCCTGGACCGCGACGCTTGACTCGATTCGCGGAAGAAGGCCCACATTACCAAGGATCAGTCCGATCAGATAGGCAATTATTACGGCGCCCAGCTTGTTAACCCACCTGTAGCTGCGGCATAACTGAATAATTGCAAGCGGCGTGAGGACATAAAAGATAACGAGCAGGATTGTTGCCATATCAGTGTATTTGGTTTTTCGAAAAAGTAAATTACCGGATAAAAAAAGATAAAAACAAACTGATACCCGCAAACATAAATGAGAATTATTATATTTTTGCCGTAAACAAATCATAATCTTAAAAATCAATGACTGAAAAACTAACAGGCATACTGGCAGTAATCCTGCTTTTTGCAGCATGCACATCAGGAACAGGTGATAAGGCGCAAACCCCGGGCGATAACCCGGAAGTTGAAGCACGCATATCCGATTTGCTATCCGACCCTCTGGACTATGATACCAAAACCGTGAAGATCGAAGGAGTTATATCTCATGTTTGCCGGCACAGCGGCGACAAGATGAGGGTCATGGAAGAGGGTTCCGATCTGAGCATACAGGTGATGCTGGGTGATTTTACCGGACAGTTTGACACTGAATCGGAAGGGATGAGGGTATCGCTGAGCGGTACACTTGTTACCGAGGTCACCAATATTGACGATCTTCATGAGCACGGTCATGACGACGATGATCATGACTGCTCAAGCACGCTTGCGGCAATTGAGGCAATGAAGGCACGGGGACTGGATGCAAATATCCGCACCTATATCGCGCTTGCCGGTTACGAAACAAAATAAAATAATCCGGGGACCGGGGTAGTAACCGGCAGAAACCGGAAAGCTACATAACAGGTGGCTGCAACAGGCCGGTGCCGGAATGCTACCGGAACCCCTTCCCGGCAATAATTATTATGCGATTACGGAAACTGAACAGGGTACTTCACAGGGATCTTGGTTATTTCTTTTTCGGGATGACAATTATATATGCATTGTCGGGTATTGCCCTCAATCACAGGCATGAGTGGAATCCCAATTATATAATAACCCAGAAAGAGTTTACCGGTGGTATTGATATCCCTTCCGGGGAAATAGACAGGGATGCCGCACTTGATATCCTGGCCGGTCTGGATGTATCTGCCTCTTACCGGACCCACCTGGTGGCCGGAAACAACCTCAGGATATTCGTCGAGGGTGGTTCGGTCAGCGTAAACATTGAAGATGGCAGCGGCAGCATGGAGATAATCAGGAAAAGGCCCGTATTCAACCAGATCAATTTCCTGCATTACAATACGCCACGCAAACTGTATACGTGGTTTGCGGACCTTTATGCTGCCGGACTAATAATTATTGCCGTTACCGGCCTGTTCATAATCAGGGGTAAAAACGGCATTACCGGCAGGGGTGCCTGGCTTGCCGGACTAGGAATAATCATACCGCTGGTATTTCTCTGGCTTTATCTTTAGAAGGAAACGGGGTACCCGCTACCCTGCATATTTTTCCGCACACCAGCAGGTTTTCCCTCATTCCTGCCGCCAAATTATTTTCCGACAACTGCATCAGGAATAATTTCCGTACAGGAGAACAATGCCTGAAGGCCCCGCCCGCATTAATCCTCAATCACAGGGTCTGAAACTCTTGTCATACTGGTGCATAGCCCGGGCGCTCATACCCATGCTTGAAAAACCGCCGTCATGGTAGAGGTTCTGCATGGTTACCTTCCTGGTAAGATCAGAAAACAGGGTTATGCAGTAATCGGCACATTCCTCGGCAGTTGCATTTCCAAGTGGCGACATCCTCTCGGTAAAGTCCACCAGGGAATCAAATCCCTTAACCCCGCTGCCTGCGGTTGTAAGGGTCGGGCTTTGCGATATGGTATTTACCCTGATCTTCTTATCCCTGCCATATATATAACCGAAACTCCTGGCTATCGATTCAAGCAGTGCCTTGGCATCGGCCATATCGTTATATCCGTAGAGTGTACGCTGTGCTGCGACATATGAGAGTGCAACAACCGAGCCCCAATCATTAATGGCATCGAGCCTCCGGGCAACCTGCAGCATCTTGTGGAACGAGAGGGCAGATATATCCAGGGTCTTCTGGTAAAAATCGTAGTTGATATCGTCGTAAGGGATGCCTTTCCTTACATTGGGAGACATTCCAATTGAATGCAACACAAAGTCGATCCTGCCGTACCTTTCCATTGCTCCTGAGAACACCTTCTCCAGATCGCCAACATCGGTTGCGTCGGCGGTAATTACAACAGTTCCGCACGCTTCGGCCAGTTTTTCGGTATCGCCGAAACGAATTGCGGCCGGGGCATTCGAGAGAATAAATTCAGCACCCTGGTCAAAAGCCTTTT
>SLOE01000037.1 GCA_007132715.1 Bacteroidales bacterium | reverse complement strand
TGCCAGTTCGGCGAAGCCACCTGCAATGCCAGTCCGGCCCTGTAAAGTGTCGGGTTGGCTGTGGTCCATCCCGCTATAACCACGCAAATGGCCCCTGCCACACCTACTGCCTGGTATGCAACAGGACCCGGGGAGTCGCTTGTAGCGGCGGCATACAATATTCCTGATGCTATCCAGGCGATATAGTGCCCCAGGTACATTCCCACGGCAGAGGCAAAGCCGTAATACCATTTCTTTGCGTACCTGAATATGGTGAGGTCCGACATGCCCAGGTGCATTGCAGCATTGGCAAGCCAGGTAAAGAAAATAACATGCCAGATGGAAAACTGGGCCTGCCCCTCTCTTGCCACTCCTGTCCATATGGTATCATTTGCCACCTGCCAGAAGTTACCGAGCCCGGGTTCGATCCCCAGTTTCGGAAAGGTATTTATTGCTGCTGCCACAAAGATCAGGAACATCCAGGGGGCTGCGATTTTTGCAAAGCGGGCAAGGGATTCAAATCCCATAATGGCGATTGCTGTAATGACACCCCCAACGCATATGACGGTAATTACCCATCCTATGCTGTTTGGGTAAAGATCACCAAGCGCGGGCATTGTTATATTGAAGGGTATACCTACTGCTGTGGCTGATACAGCAACCATCGCACCGGCCAGAAAACAGAACATCAGTGCATTAACTATGTTGTATATGAATACGAGGACCGGTCCGCAAATTTTCCTTAGTTGCCAGTAGAGGGAAAGCCTCTCCCTGACTGCAATGGGTGAGGTCAGAAAGGCCCAGCTGAGCACTGCAAGTATATTTCCGATGAATCCCCCGAGGAACAGATCCGTTGCCGATACCCCGTGGGCGACGAATAATATGCCTATTACAAACTCGGTTCCTGCAACATGTTCTCCTGCATAGATGCCAAGGAAGTTGCCGATGCGCTGAAGCTTGTTTCTGGTAACCGGCTCACGGTCAAATTCGTAAAGTTTGTCAAGTTTACTGGTGATTGTGGTAACCTTCATGTTGATAGCTGATATATGAGCAATTGCAGGTTAAATCATGGATTTGCCAAATATATTATATATTTATGAGTTCGTTATGTATATTTCAACGCTTTTTAAACATATGTCCGGAGAGTATTTGTAAGTATTCGGTGTCAACCGATGTTAATTAGTGATATAATGGAAAAACACAAGAGGGTTGAAGAAGCATACAGGCTGGCGAGGGATATTTATGGTGAACTGGGTGTTGATACCGATGAAGCTCTAAGTGTGCTTGATTCAATTGTCATTTCACTTCACTGCTGGCAGGCCGATGATGTTGGCGGGTTTGAAACCCCCGATTCCAGTCTGGGTGGGGGAGGTATCCAGGTTACCGGTAATTACCCGGGGAAAGCCCGGAATATTGATGAACTTACCCAGGATATTGAAAAGGTAATGAGTCTTCTTCCCGGAAAGCAGAGACTCAATCTTCATGCAATTTATGGTGACTTTGGAGGCAGGAGGGTAGATCGCGACGAGATTGACCCGGTACATTTCCAGCGGTGGACAGACTGGGCAAAGGATCATGGCACGGGACTGGATTTCAATCCCACCTGCTTTTCACATCCATTTGCCGATAACGGGTTCACCCTGTCGGATAAGAATGAGAAGCACAGGAAGTTCTGGATCGAGCATGTAAAAAGGTGCAGGGAGATAGCTGCAGGGATGGGGAAGCAGCTTGGAACGCCTGCTGTGAATAATATCTGGATACCCGACGGCTCAAAAGATTTACCGGTTGACAGGAACACGCACAGGGCCCTGTTGAAGGAATCCCTTGATGAGATATTCTCTGATGAGTACCCGGCAAATCATATTATTGATTCTCTGGAGAGCAAGCTGTTTGGTATCGGGTCTGAAGCCATGGTGGTCGGCTCACTTGAATTTTATATTGCATATGCCCTGCAGAAGGGGAAAATGATATGCATCGATAACGGCCATTTCCATCCCACTGAGCAGGCAGGGGACAAGATATCGGCATTGCTGCAGTTCTTTGACGGGATCCTTCTGCATCTCACAAGGGGTATCAGATGGGACAGTGACCATGTTGTGACATTCAGCGATGAGATACAACTGATCACCCAGGAGGTGGTCAGGTGCAAGGCTCTTGACCGGGTCCGGGTCGGACTCGATTTTTTCGATGCCAGCATAAACAGGGTAGGCGCCTATGTCGCCGGAGTTCGCGCCGCACAGACTGCATTCTTGTATGCGCTTCTTGAGCCTGTACAGCTTCTGAAAAAATTTGAGGAGGAGGGCAGGTACTTTGAGCGCCTTGCATATATGGAGCTGATGAAGACCAGGCCATTCGGAGCAGTATATGATTATTACTGCCTGACCGGTAATGTGCCGGTTTCAGTTGAATATACCGAAGCAATAGCTGAATATGAGAAAACGGTTCTATCAAAAAGAGTCTGAATAATTCTAACCAATAAATTTGAAATTATGGATAATCATTCATCATCCCGCAGACGTTTTATCAAAAAGACTGTTATGGCCGGAGGAGCAGGACTGCTCGGAGCCAAAGCCCTGCTGGCCCGGCCATTGGCTGTACAGCCGACGCCCACGCTCAAAGGCAAGAAGGTGTTGTTTGTGCACGGAGGCTGGGACGGGCACGACCCCGAACCATCACGTGACCTTTTTGTCCCCTGGATGAGGCAGGAGGGAGCAGATGTAACGGTATCCGACACGCTTGATGCCTATCTTGACAAAGAGTTGATGGATTCTCTTGATCTCGTGGTGCAGATATGGACCATGGGCCAGATCTCGAATGACCAGGAAAAGGGCCTGCTGGAGGCAATAAGGAACGGATGCGGTATTGCCGGATGGCATGGCGGACTGTGTGATTCTTTCAGGAACAATGTTGAGTATCAGTTTATGACAGGAGGGCAATGGGTGTCACATCCTGGTGGCGTGATACATTACCGGGTTAATGTAGTTGACCATGAGGATCCGATAACTGCAGGACTGAGCGATTTTGACATGCACTCAGAACAATACTATATGCACGTTGATCCCAATGTTAAGGTTATGGCGATAACAACCTTTACTGATGAGCATGCACACTGGATAGGAGGGACCGTTATGCCACAGGTATGGAAAAAGTATTACGGTAATGGCCGTGTCTTTTATTCGGCTCTGGGTCATGTAATTGGAGATTTTGAGGTGTTCGAGGCCCTTGAGATCCAGAAACGGGGTATCAGGTGGGCAGCGGAAAGCAAATACCATCCGTTTGAGCACTGGATAAGTCCGGCCTACCGTACCGGGGCTCCTGACATGCTGCATCAGATCTGATCCGGAAGGGGAGAGCCTGCAGTTAGTTTTAGCAGGCTATACCGGGTTATATGTTCCTGAGAATTGTGCCCAGCGTATCTGCTGTGTGGAG
>SLOE01000070.1 GCA_007132715.1 Bacteroidales bacterium | reverse complement strand
GACGCTTCAGTCCCCAAAACAGGGAGGCTGTTCTCCCGTACCAGGATTATGCCGCTTTCAAAGTGCAGATTATCCTCCACCCTCAATCTTCCCCTCAGTTCAAGTCCACGTTCATTTTCAACCATAAATACTCCAACGTCGATGGTACCCGGCACAGACAGAAGCTGCTGCCCGGAGCCTTTGAAATGCAGCTTGCTGATCTTGTCAATACTCCCTTCGAACCCTTCTTCAATGATAAAGTCTCCTTCTGCGACCACTTCATTGCCGTAAAACCTTATCCGCCCGGCAGCCCCGGCCCCGACCGTCAGGTCACCTTTTACCGTGAAGCGGTTGCCGCCTCCGTCCCTGAACCTGAACTCGCCGTCCCGGTTGGCAACCCTTACGACAAGGTTGTTGAGTGCAGCGGCCGCATTGGAGTTATTGCTGCCGGAATCCCTGATATTGAAATTGTTGCCTGCACCCGCTCCCCTTACGACACCCTCCTCTGTGCCGGCCAGTATAAGTGTACCGGTAAAGTTGTACGAAGAAGGATCGCCGGCAATATTAATGCTGTTGCCGGCATAAATGTCGATGCCGTCGTCTTCGAAGAGGGCATCCTGACCCATACTGAGGATAAGCTGGTTGTCGGAGGCCAGAACAGTGCCGCCGTTCTCCGGCGAGAAGCCGACCCTGCCTGCCGGCTTATCGAATATTATGTTGTATCCCCTGATAACGTTACCGTTGCCTGATATTTCCTGGTTACCCGGACCGGTGAATCTGAGGTCATATTCCCGGCTGCCCCTTGCATCGGGCATTTTAACCTCCCCCTGCAGGGTCAGGTCACCTCTCACGGTAATCTCGCCCGATGCGTTGAAAACAGGGTCAATATCTGATATTACCAGGTTATAATATGAGTTGAACGGGATTGTATGAGCATTCCCGGTCAGAATAACAGACGAACCCTCTTCCAGGATGTTCAGCCGGGGCAGGACGGCATTTGCCAGCTCAAGGGTTGCATTTGCAGCAACATCCACCACGGCATCCAATGCGCCGTTAGCCGTCACCCGGATACTGTTCTGCCCGTCACCCACGACAACCTTCGATCCCTCGCCCCCTACCTGCCAGTTTTCGTCTATACTTACCGATGTCCTGTTCCTTATATGGAAGGTGGCTGAATTCATATCAAACGAATCAGGAGACTCCCCGCTTCCATCGGGCAGGGTGCCCCAGGTTGCCAGGTCGGTCAGCGCACCCCCGCTTTTGCTGTAAAAAACAATGCTGTACCCATCCAGCGTAATATTGTCGAAGCGGTTGTTGCCGGAGGTGCCCGAGGCCTCCTCTCCGTGGAACGATATTCTTGCAGCGAAGCCGGGATTGTCGTCAATGCCTTCGATGCCTGCAAAATCAAACCTGTATTGCCGGTAAGTTCCGGTTATCTCCAAAGTGTCGCCAATGGGTATCCAGGCTTCCGTTTCACCGGTGCGGTAACAGACAGTTTGTTTTCTCGCCCCGTTGGGTGTTCGCTTTGCCATGTAACGCAGCACCACGTCCCTGTATCCGGTGGTTGGCAGAGAAATTACCATCTCTGCTTCACCGGAGGGATTCCTGACCCGGAGCGCCCTGCCGGCAACCTCGCCATGATCGGCATTGAGCAGTGTTCCGTCGTTCACCCTGTCCATCGACCCGTTACCGGTATAGGCAATAGAGGCCGCAGCTGCCTGGGTGCCTGCCGTTGCTGCCTGGGTGCCTGCCGTTGCTGCCTGGGTGCCTGCCGTTGATGCCGAATAGTCCGCCTCGGCCATGGTTATCTCACCTGAAGGCAGGTCGTTAAAATGCCAGAAATGAACCGGCAGGGAAGGATCCCCCATCTGGCTGTCGATCCATGCTGCCCGTTCAATAAGCCATTCCGTCATCCACTCTATCTCCTCCTCAAAGGTTTCTGCTATGAACCAGTTGGGCCAGATATAGGTGTTGAGCACCGGCCACCGCTGAAAATTGCGTTCCTGCGCCTCATCGAGCATGGCGGCGTTATGGTTGATCCGGGCAGCAAGTGATTCATCCGAAAACTGCCCCCGTCTCAGCTGCCACCATCTTTCCCTGTATCCTGCCATGAATTGGGGGTCGCGGAACAGGCGGGTGTACCAGCCGTTGAGGTACTGTTCTTCTGATATAAGCTGATAATACCATCCTGCAGGTCTCCATCCCCCCAGGTAATTGGCATTGCCAAGGCTCAGGTTGAAATCCCACAAGGGTCCCATCACGATCTTTTCGTTCCTGTCCTTGTACATGAAGGTGCTGAGCCGGTAACCGTCTATCTCCTTGAGGAGCTCGGTTACCAGGTGAGCGTCAATAAATGAACCGGGATCTATATATTTATTATATCCCGTTTTCGGGTCGGCAAAGTTTTCCCCGAAAAGTGCAGTTTCAAATTCGGTAAGGTAGTTTTCGAGCCAGGCTTTTTGCTGCGGGGTGATGTCGCTTTCCGCAGGCCTGACAAAGGCGAGGTTGGTACCCCTCGCTGTCATCAGTCCGCTCTCACCCGGATTGAACCGGTCTTTCTTGAAAATGTATCCGCCCGATATCTCAGGCTCCCCGTTGTCATCCGGGCCGATTTTGGTTATATCAACTCTTCCCTCAGCCCATTTGATCCGTTCGACCAGAACATAGACACCTTGATAGTGTGCATCCCGCAAATCTCCCGTGCCGCTGTGCAGGAACAACTCGACAAATCTTGTCCGCGGCGAGTACCTGCCAATATCATTGCTCAGGCCGTAGGCATAGACATTCCTCATCAGCGATTTGTCGCTGTAAGGGCCGTTCAGTATCCAGTTATGCTCTTCAGGCATTCCGAGGATCTCCTCTTTGCGGTTATTTCCGTTTTCGTCCACTAGATGAAATCCGAACATTTTTTTAGGAAACCCCAGCGAGCTGGATCCCCTGACATTGATCATTACCCTTCCCTGCAGTGCCGGCTCTGATACGAGTCCCGTCCGCCCCCCCTCGATAGTGTCAAACACTGATATATAGGCAGGTGTCCTGCCTCCCGGGGTAATTGGCCTGTCCAACTGGTGCAGGACCACAACCGGCAGGTTGGAGCTGAAACCTGCTGATTCGTCTGACAATTTTGAATAGAGCTCACCGGCAACTTCACTCGAGACAGATCCAGGGATATGCGTGACGGCTCTTACTATCATCGTTTCCGTGACAGGCACGGGCTCTGTGTAGAGAAGTGATGCATCAGGTACAGGATAGCTGCCGTCAGTTGTATAATAAACCTCCAGGCCCTCGTCATACCCGAAACTAAGCATGAAATCCGATCTGTAGGTCCCGCCCCTGTGAGAAAACACCGGAGGATCAGGTATCACGGGCAACTCCTCAAGACGGTTACCGGTATTGGGACTGCCGGGTGTGGCTGCCGGGAAGTAGTAGAACTCTCCTGTTCCGTCAGGATACCTGCCATATGACAGGTCCGTCAGCAGTTCAACCGGAGGTATCTCATCAATCAGGGTGGAGTCGGGTGCCGTAAGGATGATCTCTTCACCCCCGCGGTCTATCCTGAAGTTTGTGTGCAGCTCGGTCTCCCGCCAGAAAAGATGCTCCGCCGGGACCGGTTCCTGGATCTCCCCTGAGGGGAGCATCCATCTTACCGCAAGGTTATCGCCTCCGCCATGTTCTTTCATCAGCGCTTTGATGTAATACTTCCTGCCCTCCTCAAGCATTACCGGCTCAGATTGCTGTTCAGGGTATTTGTCCCATTCCCGGGATTGTGTCCATCCAGGCACACTTGCAATTTCGGTTATGTTCGCATGGTCCTCGTCACTGCTCAGGTACAGCCGCCCGTTATCATCGCTGGCTATCCAGAACACATATTCCCCGCTGACAGGTGGTTCGAGGTATCCGTGAATTCTTTGACCGTAATGATCGTCCACGTTCACCGGAGCCTCGAAACCCCCTCTGATCAGATGCCTGTGGTCCGGGTTGTCAGGATAATCGGGGTGACTGGTCAGGTCTTCAATTCTACTGCCAGGTATACCGGTAAAAACCTCACGCATCAGGCCATTAGTCCATCCGCCCACAGGGCGGCGGTCCTTCCCCGAGGCCCATATAAGCAGAAAGTCACCCGGTCCTACCGAGACATCGGGAAAAACCCATTTGAATGGGTCATCGTAATTGTCTGACACCCCGAAACCCTCCAGGTTGACACTATCGCCGCCAAAGTTGAACAGCTCGATCCAGTCCCCGAAATCACCATCCTCATCAGCAATAACGGTGGCATTTGATGCCATTATCTCATTTATGGCTATATCCTGGGCTGCCGGTTCAGGAGAGAGGAGAAGGAGAAGAGTGAGAAACGATATGAGTGCCGGACCGGGAAACCGTTTTGACATTAAACTGGGGTTATGGTTCAAACAAGATTAGCCGGTTAAAAATACATTATTTCCGGGATTTTTGCATTATGGAGGGGGATGTTTGGGCCTGGCGGGACCTGATGAAATATGTATGCGGTTTGTTGGCCGGGAGTGTCAGTGGCCTTCTGCCGGCGCTCAGGGGTGCCTGCATAGAGCCCGGGCTCAGGAGGCGGCTGACAATGGCAGTGAAAATTTTAAGGGGGTTGGCGGTGACCGGAGCTTGTGGTTAGCGGTGGACGAAGATCTTCCTTGCAATGGAGTGATGTTCGTTCCTGATCCTGACGATGTAGATGCCTCCTGGCGGAGCGAAATGGAAATCATGCAGACCACTGCCCTCAGCCTGGAATCTCCCCGCCAGTTGTCCCCCGACATTAAACACCTCTATCTGCGCCCTTCCTGTAAAGGGACTGTCAACGAACAAACGGGAGTTATGGTGGTAGATCTTTGCTTCGGGAGAGGGTTGTTCACCATTGTCATCCTGGTAATCGAGGTTATATCCGTCAAGGGTGATATTGTCAAAGCGGTTGTTACCCGAAGTGCCTGCCGCTTCTTCGCCGTGAAAGAGAATTCTTATGCTGAACTGAGGGTTGTCATCCGTCTCTTCAATTCCTGCAAAGTTGAACCTGAACTGCTGATAACTCTCAGTGATCATAAGGGTGTCGCTGTACAGAACCCACGGTTCGTTATCACCGGTACGGTAATACAATGTCTGCCTGCGCTGCCCGTTAGGCGTACGCTTAACAGCATAGCGGAATACCACATCGCGGTAGCCGGTAGTGGGAAGTGAGAATACCAGTTCCCTGGTATCGGAGGGGTTTCGCACCCTCAGGGCCCTTTCAGCCGTTACACCAAGGTCGGCATTCAGCAGTGTGCCGTCATTGACCCTGTCCATGTAACCATCACCGCTCCCTTCATATATAAGTGAAGCGCTGTTCACCGAATGATCGGCTTCCACTTCGAAGAATTCTTCGGAAGGGAGATCGTTGAAATGCCAGAAATGCAAAAGCTCGGTAGGCTGCCCGAACTGCACGTCCATCCACCTGGTACGGCTCATCTGCCAGTTGGTGATCCATGTAATTTCATGATTGTATGTCGGTGCGATGTAATGGTTGGGCCATACATAGCGGTTCAGAATTGGCCAGCGTTTAAAGTTCCTGTCCTGTGCCTCGTTGAGGATAAATGCATTTTTGTTAATTCTTGCCTTGAGTGAATCATTTGAGAATTGACCCCTCCTCAGCTGCCAGTACCTTTCACTGTACCTGGATTCGAACCCGGGATCCTGAAAAAGGCGTGTAAACCAGCCATACAGATAGGTGTTCTGCGACAGGAGGCTGTAATACCACCCTTCGGGTTCCCATGGCCTCGGCCAGCCTGTATCGGTATAATAAGGATCCGGGTAATAGTCCACGTTCCCCATGCTTATATTGAAATCCCACAGGGGACCTTTGATGATCTTTCCTCCCCGGTCCTTGTAAAAGAAAGTGCTGAGCCTGTAGCCGTCAATCTCCTTGAGCAGTTCAGTAATCAGGTGGGCATCGATAAAGGAGTCGGGATCAATATATTTATTATAGCCCTCATGAGGATCGGCGAAGTTATCACCGAATAGAGCTGTTTCAAATTCACTCAGGTGATTTTCAAGCCAGGCTTTTTGGCGGACGGTTATATCGCTTTCCTGAGGCCTTGCAAATGCAAAACGTGATCCTCTTTGGGTGCGGAGCCCTGATTCACCCGGATTAAGCCTGTCTCTCTTGAAAATGTAACCACCTGTTATTTCAGGTTCCTCATTGTCATCCGGACCGATTTTTTCTATCTCCACCCTGCCGGCTGACCATTTTATGCGCTCGATCAGTACATATACACCATGGTAATGATCGTCCGTCAGCGGACCCGTTCCGTCATGCAGGTAGAGCTCAACAAAGCGGGTTCGGGGTGAATATCGCCCTATATCATTGCTCAGTCCGTAAGCAATGACGTTTCTCATCAGTGACTTGTCACTGTACGGGCCGTTTATTATCCAGTTATGCTCAGCGGGCATACCCAGAAGGGCTTCATTGCGGTTGCTGCCATCCTCATCATGCAGATGAAACCCGTACATCTTTTTCGGGAACATCAGCGAGCTTGACCCCCTCAGGTTAATTACCGCCCTGCTCTGCAATACCGGGTCGTCAGCAAGGCGTACCCTGCCGTCCTCACCCTTGTCATACAATGATATATAGACAGGGACCCGGGGATGACCGTCAGGTATGGTCCTGTTGAATTTGTGTATGACCATTAGCGGCAGGTTGGAGCTGAACTGGCTGGTATTGTGTGTCAGCCTTGTAAAAACCTCTTTGACAATTTTGCTGGAAGCACCACCCGGTTCATGGGCAATCGCCCTTACCACGGTGGTACGTGTAATACTGAAAGGTTGTGAATATTTTGATGAGATCCCCGGTTTCGGTTCACTGCCGTTTGTTGTATAATATACTTCAAGTCCCCCCTCAAACTCGAACCCGAGCATAAAATCGTCAGTAAAAGGTCCGCCGCCACGGGTAAACACCGGAGGATCGGGTATGACCGGAAGCTCTGCAAGTCCCCCGTCATGATTGGATGTTCCCGGTGTGGGATCTGTATACCAGAACCATTCCCCAGTCCCGTCCGGATATCTTCCATATGAAATATCCCTGGGGATCTCAGTGGGCGGTATTTCATCAATGCGAACAGAATCGGGCCGGGTTAACAGCACTTCCTCACCTTCCCTGTCAATTCTGAAATTGGCATGCAGTTCAGTTCCTGTCCGCCGGTCCTTGCCGGAGGCCCATACAAGCAGGTATTCGCCGGGGTTGATGGTCACCTGGGGGAATACCCAGCGGAAAGGGTTGTCATAATCGTCTGAGAAACCAATGCCTTCCAGATCAACAGGTTCACTCCCGTAGTTGTAAAACTCCACCCAATCCTCGAAATCCCCGTCCATATCTGCGAGTGTCCCGCCGTTTGATGCCATTACTTCGTTGATAGCCACAGTCTGCCCCTTTGCCTGATGCAGCGGATACGCAAGCATCATAAGCATTACCGGCAGGCAGAGTGAATATTTCAGGAAAACTTTAAAGGCGGTGGTCTTCATTAGTAATAAAATTCAACATTATAAACGGAAATATTCTCTTTTTCGTCAGCGACAATAAGCTCGAGCTTTCGATTTTTGCCGCGTCCGATCTTCTCCTCATCGAAAACATAGAAAAGGTGGTCATTCTTGGGATCAAATTCAAAGAGGGCCCATTCACCGTCAATATATCCGTTGCAGGTTGCTATGCCCGAAAGGTCATCGCGCACCCTGAAACTTATCATTGGCCGGTTGCTCATATCCCTTCCCGGAGCGATGTTGAGGGGTTCAATTACCGGGGGGATCGTGTCGACCATCACTGTAAAACGACCGAAAACATTGGTCTGCCCGCTCACGTGCCCGTCACTCCACCTGCTGCTGACCGGCGAGGGGGAGTTGTTGTTATTGTTGAGATTAACAATAAGGGCCTTCTCTCTCAGTTCCGGGTGAATTGTATCCGCCCCGATGCTAAGCTGGTAATTACGGTGTACGGGGGTAAACTCATCGTGTATATGGTAAACCGGTGTCAGGCTGCCATTTACCGGGGGAGATTCTTTCAGCACGAAAAGCAGGTCGTCGTAAAGGGCCCCTGCCGGCATAGACACCGAAACATTCTCACCCGAATACCTGTTCGGCTGGTCATGCCGCATAAGCATAACAAAATTTCCGGGAGGCTGGGGAGGGAGTGCCTCTTCTTCGGGTAAAACGGTTTTTACCGGGAACGAGAGTACGGACCTGTTCCTGTAGGCGTCCTTTACAACAATGCGGGCGTCAGCCGTCCCTTCGTTGTAGAAAAGACCTATCCCCCTGTTCACATGATGATCGTAAATGCTCATCCGGTTGTTGGGCTGCAGGAAGGTGCGCTGTATGTCCCTCCTGTTCCTTATCTTCTCGGCGTAATCGATATGTGAGTTGATATACCGCAGCTCTCCGAATGCGAACCTGGTCAGCTCGTGCCGGTAAACGCTCTTGTTGTCCATCAGCAGCTCGACCGACCATACACCGCAACGGTTCGGGGCGTTGTTCAGGAAATCGGTCGCCTCTATCCCAAATCCTATCTCTCCGTACACTTCAATTCTGGTGCCCGATGGCAGGTGGTAGCGGCCCCGTCCGCCGTCAAGCGGTATGAACAGCGGCTCATTACTGCCGTTTACCAGGCTGTTATGCGTCAGCGGATAGACGGCGAGGGTATAGAGCACGGGCGGCAGGTTGTCTGTTACATCAAATTCGAACAGGAGAGGGTTGACCGGCATCTGTGTGGCTGCTTCGCGTATCTCAAAATGGAGGTGGGGACCGAATGATGAACCCGTGTTGCCCGAGTAGCCGGTAAGCTCGCCCTGGTCAAACCTGAACATTCCGCGCGGAGGGGTGAGGTCGACGTGAAAGCTCTGGCGCCTGTACTGCTGCTCCTTGATATATGCTTCTATCTCGACTGTGAAGCGGTCAAGATGGGCATAAACCGTTGCCAGTCCGTTCGGATGCTCAATATAGAGCGCCCTGCCGTACCCCACAGGGGAAACAAGTATACGGTAAACATGGCCCTCTGCCGCAGCCAGAACTCTCCGGCCCGTCACTCCGCCGGTACGGATATCAATGCCCGCGTGAAAGGAATTGGTGCGCAGCTCGCCGAAATTTGCCGAAAGGCTAAGCGGGAACTCAACCGGCGAAATGAAATAGCCGGAGGGAAACGGATTATCTGCAACGTTATGTTCCGCCGAAAGGCTGTTCAGTAAAAAAAGCGCGGGAAAAAACAAAAATGAAATTAACAGGCCCATTTATTCGTTATAATTACATATATTTAAAATCCGGTTGTAAAACTAAAAATACCCGGGATAATTGTTCAATAAAAACAGCGTAATTTTTTTATTTGCGAAAGCTGTAGTAAATTTGTAAGTAATTAGTAAGGTAAGGATATGGATAGCAATCAGGATCAACTGGTAAATCTATTAAAGGAAAAGATACATACCGTTGTATCATTGCTTGAAAAATCCGAAGAGGAACGCGAAAAGCTTCAGAAAGAGAAGGTTCAGCTTGCCGAACAGGTAAAACTGAAAATGACAGCCTTCGAGGAGCTTGAGCGGAAATATGAGAGCCTTAAGCTGGCCAAGGCCATACTGGGATCGGGCGAAAATTCGCACGAAGCCAAGATTAAGGTTAACAGGATTGTGCGGGAGATCGATAAATGTATTGCTCTTTTGAACCATTAGAATACATAACCGTATATGGATGACAAGCTATCAATTCGGGTCAACGTGGCGGAAAGGTTTTATCCCCTTAAGATAAGCAGGGCAGATGAGGAGAAGATCCGTAAGGCAGCGAGACTGATAAATGAAAAGGTACTTCAATATAAACAAAGGTACACGGATAAGGATCTGCAGGATTTTCTAGCGATGGCGGCACTGCAGTTTGTCATCAGGTTGCTGGAAAGTGAAGATAAGACGGATGTGGAGCCCATATGGGAACAGTTGAAGGACCTTGAACAGGAACTTGGAGAATATATACAGGGAAAGAAAAAGAGTAATAGCGTTCTTTAAAATATAATAAAGATTTTGCCCGCATAGTGTTTCTTTAATTGAGTAAAACTCAACACTTTACAAATTGGAGCAAAGCTCAGTCCGACAATGGCAGGCCTCACTCCCGGCTCGTCCGGGAGTTCCGGGAAACCGGGACAGTGGAAGTCAGAATTGGAATGGCAGCTCCACCCATGTTAAATTGGGGTTTTAACGATAATTAGAGAAACTTATGCGGGTTTTTTTTATATAAATATTAACTCAGTTAAACAAAAATAGATCATGGATACAGCAATAATTACAGGGGCCGTAACACCGGTACTCTGCTCAGTGATAGCTGCTGTTTCCTTTATTGGTGGCGGATTGCTTACGGTACTGGTATACCGCATTCTGCTGAAGAGGAAACGGCTCAATATGATCAAGGAGGCAGAGCTTGAGGCCGAGGTCATCAAGAGGGAAAAGATAATGCAGGCCAAGGAGAAATTCTACCAGCTCAAGTCGGAGCACGAAAAGATAATAAACGAGAAGAACAATAAGATAAACCAGACAGAACAGAAGCTTAAGCAGCGCGAGTCGGCGCTCTCACAGCGTATAGCCGATTCACAAAAAGATAAGCAGGAGATTGAGGCTATACGCACCAATCTGAAGACCCAGCTCGAGCTCGTTGATAAAAAGACCGAAGAGATGGAGAAGCTGCACAGGCAGCAGGTCGAAAAGCTTGAGGCCATATCCGGTCTTTCGGGTGAGGAGGCGAAGGAGCAGCTTGTCGAGTCACTGAAAGAGGAGGCCAAGACGGAGGCGATGTCGTATATCAACGAGATAATGGGAGAGGCAAAGATGACCGCCACCAAGGAAGCCAAGAAGATCGTTATTCAGTCCATCCAGCGTGTCGCCGCCGAGAGCACCATTGAAAACTCAGTAACGGTGTTCCACATAGACAGCGATGAGATAAAGGGACGCATAATTGGCCGTGAGGGCAGGAACATCAGGGCACTGGAAGCTGCAACGGGTGTAGAGATCATTGTTGATGACACCCCTGAGGCCATAATTCTTTCGGCTTTCGACCCGGTACGTCGCGAGATCGCCAGGCTGGCCCTCCACCAGCTCGTTACCGACGGAAGAATTCACCCTGCACGAATCGAGGAGATCGTCCAGAAAACCCAGAAGCAGATAGAGGAGGAGATCGTTGAGATAGGCAAGCGTACGACCATCGACCTGGGGATTCACGGAATTCACCCGGAGATCGTAAGGATAATAGGCAAGATGAAGTACAGGTCCTCCTACGGGCAGAACCTGTTGCAGCACTCACGCGAGGTGGCCAACCTGAGTTCTATTATGGCTGCCGAGCTCGGCCTCAATCCCAAGCTTGCCAAGCGTGCTGGACTGCTGCACGACATTGGGAAGGTGCCCGATGACGAGCCGGATCTGCCCCACGCCATACTTGGCATGAAACTTGCCGAGAAGTACAAGGAGAAGCCGGAGATAGTAAATGCCATAGGGGCCCACCACGATGAGGTGGAGATGACCACCATGATAGCACCGATAGTGCAGGTATGTGATGCCATATCGGGCGCAAGGCCGGGAGCAAGGAGAGAGGTGGTGGAGGCTTATATCAAGCGGCTCAAGGACCTTGAAGCAATGGCGCTGGCATACCCGGGCGTGATGAAGACATATGCCATTCAGGCAGGGCGTGAGCTCAGGGTGATAGTCGGCAGTGACAAGATATCCGACCAGGATTCAGAGAAGCTGTCGTACGACATCGCGAAGAAGATACAGGATGAGATGACATACCCGGGTCAGGTTAAGATAACCGTTATACGTGAGACAAGGGCGGTCAGTTATGCAAAATAAAGGTGATAAGGAAAAGGTATAAGGACAGGTTCAGGCGATGGCTCAGGGAAGCCTTTGAAAAGGTGTACCCGACCCCGAGGTGGGTGGTGTACACCCTTGACCTCCTGGTGGCGGCCTTCGCTGTTATCATGGCCTGGATGTTCACTTCCGGGTTCAGGACCGGGGCGATTGACCAGGATACTTTACTCTTTTCCATTGTCTACATCGTATTCGTCAGGGCATCGGTGTTTCTGCTTACCGCCAGCTTTTCGAATGTGATAAGGCTTACCGGTTCAAGAGATATTCTCTTTAACCTCAAAGTAATTTCATACGGTACCCTGATACTGCTTTTTTTCAACACTACAGGCGGGCTTGTCCGCGACCCCGTCATACCAACGGCAGTCATACTGCTGGAATTTTTCATATCCTCGGTCCTTTTAAACGGCTACAGGCTGCTGATAGGCAAGATATATTTTGACCTGCTGAACCCTGCAAGGGAAAGGAGCAATGTCATAATTTACGGCTCTGACCGGCATGCTTTCTCGATAAAAAAGGCTATTGAGAGTGACAGTTTGCTGAGAATGAAGGCCGTCGCCTTTATTGATAACGGGAACAACAATGCCGGTTGCCAGATTGACGGGGTGGATATCATCAACCTCCACGACCTGCCAGCCAGCTTTTATTCCAGGAAAGCCGATGCAGTGATCATCCCTGCACTTACCACCTCCTACCATGTGAAGGAGTTCATAGTGGACCGCTGCCTGGAGCATGATGTCAGGCTGATGCCAATTCCCGATGTAAGGTTCTGGATCGGTGGTCAGCTCGTCTATGATCCTGTTGAAAACCTGGATGTTGACGATCTCCTGGAGAGGGACCCCATTCACCTGGACATGAGGCAGATAAAGAATCAGCTTACCGGTAAGACAATTCTGGTAACAGGTGCGGCCGGCAGTATAGGCAGCGAGATAGTCCGCCAGCTCATTCCGTTCAGGCCTGCAAAGCTGATCTTTTTCGACCAGGACGAATCGGCCCTCTATGCACTTGATCTGTCTCTCAGGGAGGAGTACCGGTTCTTCAGGTTTGAGACCGCCATGGGAAATATATCGGACGGCTACAGGGTGGAGAAGCTGTTCCGCACCTACAGGCCCGATATAGTCTTCCATGCCGCCGCCTACAAGCACGT
>SLOE01000131.1 GCA_007132715.1 Bacteroidales bacterium | reverse complement strand
TGCTCATAGGTTCGGGTAACCGTGACGAGACAGCGGTTGGACTGGCAAGGCGCATGCTTGGCTCCTTTGATAACAGCCTTAACAGGCTGGGGAAACAGTCTGTACGCGAGCTGATGCAGTTCAGGGGCATCGGTACTGCCAAAGCGGTTGCAATAGCTGCTGCCCTCGAACTTGGCAGGCGCCGGAAAGAGGAGCACGTGACGGTCCGCCCGACCGTGAGTTCAAGCCGTGATGCCTTTGTGATCATGCAACCGATGGTTGGCGACATCGGTCATGAGGAGTTCTGGATCTTGTTGCTGAACCGTTCAAACCGTCTTATAGAGACAATGCGTACCAGCCAGGGAGGCATATCCGGGACGGTTACCGACATCAGGATGATACTTAAGAATGCGATTCTCCATTCAGCATCATCACTGGTCCTTTGTCATAACCATCCTTCAGGTAACCTGAAACCAAGCCGGGCCGACATGGAGATCACCAGGAAGATGAATGACGCTGCCCGGCTGATGGACATAAAGGTGCTCGACCACCTGATAATTGCTGACGGGGGTTACTTCAGCTTTGCCGATGAGGGACTTTTGCACAGTGGATGAAAAGGTTTATATTTGGATCGCTAAAAAGGCCACTATGCTTATAAATCTCGGTGAAAACAATTCCATACTCAGCCAGTTCATTGCTGAGATACGTGATGAGAGGGTCCAGGGGGACAGGCTGCGCTTTCGCAGGAACCTGGAGAGGATAGGTGAGATATTTGCCTACGAGATAAGTAAACAGATGCCCTATAAAAAGACTGATGTCCAGACACCGCTGGGGGTAGCCTGTATGAACCTGCCTGAAAACAGTCCCGTACTTGCCACAATAATGCGGGCCGGTCTTCCTTTCCAGCAAGGCTTCCTGAACTATTTCGACAATGCCGGCAATGCATTTATATCGGCCTACCGCAAATACCATAAGGACGGATCCTTTGATATAAAGTTCGAGCATATGTCATCGCCCGATCTCGACGGAAAGGTTTTGATCCTCAGTGACCCGATGCTGGCCTCGGGTTCATCAATCGTGCTTGCATACAGAGCATTGCTTTCCAGGGGGATCCCTGTACACACCCATATTGTGTCAATAATAGCCAGCCGCGAAGGGCTAGCCTATGTGAGGAAGCACCTGCCATCAAGAAAAATAACAATCTGGGTGGGAGCGGTTGATGATGAACTGACCGTGAAAGGCTATATCGTTCCGGGACTTGGTGATGCGGGAGATCTGGCGTTCGGGGATAAATCGGGGGATTAGGGCGTTTCAGGTTCACCTGCCAGGAATTTTCTTACACGGCAGGGATCGTCACATTCTGCAAGAATCTCGGCGACGGATCTATTCAGTACAGGGTGTATAAAAGAAGGGGATACTTCAGCCAGCGGTTCGAGGGCGAAACGTCTTTTGTGAAGCTCGGGGTGGGGAATAATCAGGCGGGGTTCATTTATTACCCTGTCATTGTAAAAGAGGATATCTATATCAATTGTTCTGGGGACGTATTTATTGCCGTCCCTTACTCTTCCCAGCTTTTTCTCGATGACAGATATTGTCTGCATAAGCACATGGGGCTCAAGCCGTGTGTCGGTAACATGGAGACGGTTCAGGAAAGGAGTGTCATCTTCAAAACCCCAGGGCTCGGTCTCCCAGACCGAGGAGCTTGCCTTGACCTTTCCGATCAGCAGGGCTATCTTTTCAGCAGCCATGTTAAGGTAACTGATCCTGTCACCCACATTTCCCCCTACCAAAAGGTAAATTCCTCCCATAGCCCAAATATACATCCGGTAACTTAAAAATACAAATACCCGGCCGGCAGGCGAAGAATGTCATTGATCACAATGGCTCTGTACGACCAGTCATGCTGATGATGCACGCCCGGGACTGCCGAAGGTCAAATGATCATCGACAGGCAGCCGCAGCATACGCTTTGTAAATTGATGGCTGTAAACATTATTCAAATGGATTTTTTGTTATATTTTTATGCAATTGTAACTTACAAATCCTGCCGGCACAATTACCATGGGTTGCCGGCACAATTACCATGGGTTGCCAGTAAGATTGCAGGTTTCGCCGGCATATTTTACGGCTGTTGACTGACCGTCAAATTTCTAATTAAACTATTACTTATGAAAAGTTTTTTTAAGGTTCTTCTGGCCTCTGTCCTCGGTGTTTTTATTGCGTTTATGTTCATTTTTTTCATCTTCCTGGGGATTATCGGCGTAATGATATCTTCGGCCGATAAGCCTGTTGAGGTCGGCCCAAATACGGTGCTTCACATGAAACTTGACCAGCCGGTTGTTGACAGGGCCTCAAAGAATCCGTTTGACGGGTTTGACTACCTCAATATGAGGCCTGTTTCACGGACCGGACTATACGATATTCTCGAAAATATCGAAAAAGCAAAAAAAGATGACAATATAGAGGGGATATTCATCGAGATATCATTCCCCCAGGCCGGGATATCAACTCTTGGAGAGATAAGGGATGCCCTGGAGGATTTCAGGGAGTCGGGCAAATTCATACTTGCCTATGCAGATTACTACACACAGGGTGCCTACTACCTTGCCTCGGTGGCCGACCATGTTTACCTGACACCGACCGGTCAGGTGATGTGGGCCGGTCTGCGTTCGGAGATAATGTTCTACAAAGGGGCACTTGAAAAACTGGGACTTGAGCCGCAGATCATCAGGCACGGCGAGTTCAAGTCGGCCGTCGAACCTTTCATGTACGACCGGATGAGCGATGAGAACAGGGAGCAGGTTAATACCTACCTCTTCTCTATCTGGAATGTGATTGTTGAAGGTGTTTCCCGAACAAGGGGAATCCCTGCCGGCAGGCTTGACGAGATAGCCGATCGTGCGCTTGTACGAAGTTCTGAAGCGGCCCTGGAGCACGGACTGGTTGATGAGCTTTTGTACAGGGACCAGGTGCTGTCAAGGCTCAGGGAGCTGGCTGGTCTTGAGGAGGACGATGATATTAAATCGGTTAGCATTGCACAGTATACCAGGGTTCCCAAAAAACGCGAGGGCAGGGGACTGCCGCGCGAGAAGCTGGCAATAGTCTTTGCTGAGGGGGCCATTGGTCCCGGAGAGGGATCTGAACTGTCGATAGGATCGGTCAGGATATCCAGGGCATTGCGTGAGGCCCGGAAGGACACAACGGTAAAGGCGATAGTTTTCAGGGTCAACTCACCCGGCGGCAGTGCGCTTGACTCAGAGGTTATCTGGAGGGAGGTTGAGCTGGCCGCAAACGAAAAGCCGGTAATAGTTTCGATGGGTGATCTTGCGGCATCGGGAGGTTACTATATTGCTGCGCCGGCTACTAAAATTGTGGCAAATCCGCATACAATAACCGGGTCGATAGGGGTATTCGGACTGCTGCTTGATGCCAGCGGGTTCCTGAATGAAAAGCTTGGGATCACTGTTGATGTTGCCAAAACCAATGAGTTTGCGGATATGGGGAGTATTTACCGCCCCCTCACCCCCGACGAGAGGGAGATACTGCAGCAGGGTGTGGAAGATGTTTACAGGGTTTTCACACAGAGAGTTGCCGAAGGCCGGGGGATTGATGTAGCCCGCGTTGACGAGATAGGGCAGGGACGTGTATGGAGCGGCTATGATGCCAGGGAACTCGGACTGGTAGATGAGTATGGGGGACTGACACGGGCGGTTGAATTAGCTGTTGAAGAGGCAGGCCTTGAGTATTACCGGGTTCTGTCACTTCCCACCCAGAAAGATCCTTTTGAGGAGCTGCTCAAAAACCTGGGCGGCTCTGTAAGGATGAGACTTGCCGGGGATTTACCGGGATCAATGTCGCGGCATATGGAGACGTTGCGGACTGCTCTTGAAAACCAGGGTATCCAGGCCAGAATGCCTTTCGACATGGTGGTGTACTGATAACAAAAGCCCCAGAGGCCTTAAATATATAATGTATGCAATACCCATTGCAACCGGCTTTAAAAGTACTTCTTTCGCCATTATCGGCGATTTACGGTACCGGAGTCCTTTTACGAAACACCTGTTTCAGATGGGGGATCTTCAGGGGACGCGAGTTTCCATTCCCGGTAATTTCGGTGGGCAACATCACAGTGGGCGGAACCGGTAAGACACCGCATGTTGAATATCTTGTTTCACTGCTGAGGGAAAGGTTCAGTCTCGCCGTGCTCAGCAGGGGATACAAGCGGAAGTCAAGGGGATTCGCCGTGGTTTCTACAGAGTCGCATGTTGATGAGGTGGGTGATGAACCTTTACAGATCAAAAGGAAGTACCCGGATGTTGCGGTAGCGGTAGACGGCAACAGGGTAAGGGGTATTGAAAAGCTGTGCCGGTACAGCGGCAGGATGCAGGCAGTGCTACTTGATGATGCATTTCAGCACAGGTGGGTAAGGCCGGGCATATCAATTCTGCTGACAGATTACAGCCGGCCACTGAAGGACGATATGCTGCTTCCCGCCGGTAGTCTGCGCGAGTTCGTGAGTGCGAAGAAACGTGCCACAATTGTTATCGTTACCAAATGCCCCCCTGACATGAAGCCGATTGACAGACGGATCATAATGACCGATCTGAACCTTTTTCCGTGGCAGGCTCTCTTTTTTACAACCTTTTCATATGGCGACCCCCAGCCGGTATTCAGCGAGACCGTACCCTTCCCCGAAAGGGAAAAAATCAGATCAGAAAAGGCCGGCATTCTGATGGTTACCGGGATAGTGTCGCCGCGGCCACTCAGGAAGCATCTCAGGAGCATCTCCCCAATGATCAGCCAGCTACGGTTCCCTGACCATCACAGGTTCGGGGAAAGGGATGTTGCCCGGATAAAGGATGCCTGGAATTCGCTAGGGAACAACCTCAGGATGCTGATAACCACGGAAAAAGATGCGGCAAGGCTGAGACAGACACCCGGATTGGGTGATGAACTGAAAAGAAATATGTACTATGTTCCTGTTACCGTGAGGTTTATTGATGATAACGGCGAAACGTTTAACAAAAAAATTATTGACTATGTTGGAAAAAATAAAAGAGACCATATCCTTTGTTAAGGATAAAGCGCCTTATGAACCGGAAATAGGGATTATCCTGGGAACCGGGCTCGGGGGACTTGTACATGAGATCGACATGCTTCATAAGCTTGATTATGAAGATATCCCGAATTTCCCGGTGTCAACTGTCGAAGGGCACAAAGGAAGGCTTATTTTTGGTATGCTGGCAGGGAAGAAGGTCGTTGCAATGCAGGGCCGCTTTCACTATTATGAAGGCTATACAATGGAGGAGGTCACTTATCCTGTGCGGGTGCTGAAGTACCTGGGCATTAAAATGCTGATGGTCTCGAATGCGAGCGGGGGTGTGAACCCCGATTATGAGATCGGCGATCTTATGATATTGAACGATCATATTAACCTGCAACCCAATCCGCTGATAGGCAAGAATATAGATGATTTCGGGCCCCGTTTCCCCGACATGAGCGAGCCTTATGACCACGATATGATCACAAAGGCGCTGTCGATAGCGAGGCGCCATAATATAAGGGCCCACCAGGGATGTTATGTGGGCGTTACCGGTCCCACCCTCGAAACTCCCAGTGAGTACCAGTATTTCAGGATTATCGGGGGTGACACCGTAGGTATGTCAACCGTTCCTGAGATCATCGTTGCCCGGCAGATGGGACTTCCTTGTTTCGCCATCTCGATAATAACTGACCTTGGAGTTCCCGGCCGCATTGTCAGGGTGACCCATGAGGATGTCCAGGAGGCTGCGGAGGTTGCCGAGCCCAAGATGACGCTTATAATGAAGGAACTGTTGCAGAGGATGCAGGGCTGATAATAGGGACCTAATCCCTAAATCTGCCTGCAAGGACAACTGTTTGCCTGTGACTGCCAGTATCACCGTCGGGGTGGAACAGCTCCATATATATAAGGTAGATCCCCATCTTTGAGAGGTAGTTGGCGTCATTCCGGCCATCCCAGGAATATGTGCCCGATGAGCCAAGTATATGATTGTTAGCAAGTCTTTTGATTCTTCTTCCCCGTGAGTCGAAAATTGTAATGTTCGCGGTATAGCCGGGTTTATCAAGCTCGTAATGAATGTGTACCACATCATTGTATCCGCTGTTGTCGGGGCTGAAGACCGCCGGATCGACCGAAAGCCTTCCCGGGCTTCTCTTTTGGGTGTCAGAAAACTGAGAATTTTTGTAACCAGGGGTGGCATATCCTGAACTTTTACTGGCGCTGAGCCAGTTGGTAGGGTCTGCTGAATGTCTGCCGTAACATATCCTTTCAAGGGCAACGCCTTTATCATCTGCCAGTGCAGGTGAGTGCATCGAAACTGAGTAGGCCATCTCGTCAATAATATTGAAGTTAAGTCCAGTTATGGCCAACCGTCCGCCGACATTGTTCATGGGGGGCATCCGTTCCATCCTGATGAATTTATCAGGGCCGGCAGTATGGTAATGCATTTTTACATTTACCGGATCGGTCGTCAGCACGGCGAACTCACCGGGGAAGAGCAGGTACCCCCCGGGTGCTGCAACCTGCGGCGAACCGGGTACACCATTAATGATATCGGTTATGAGGATATGCCCCAGATCAAAGGTGGAAACGGAACGGTTATAAAGCTCTATGAACCGCGCTCCACCCGGCCATGGGTTGAAAAGTACCTCATTGATAATTATGTCATTATGTTCTGGTGCTTCGGGGACCATGAATCTTGCTGTCCGTTCACTGTCGAATGTAAAGTTCCCTGCACAGTCATACAGGTCTCCCGAAATTTCAACAAAATAATCTTTCCCTGGCCCGAAGTCATGATTGAAGAAAAGATCGGTTTCCATGAACAGGGGGGCTGACGGGATCACAGAAAGTGGCCTCCCGGTACCTTCAATATTGTAGGAGTAAGGAGACCAGCCCGAAGACGGGTGCATCGGTTCGCTGAAGTGGAGTCTTATGCTGCCGGTGTTGCTGACTGTTGCACGGAGCAGGACAGGTGGTACAGTGTCGGGGTTGCTTTTTAGTACCGAATTGGGCTTGCCAGGGGTGCCTCCTGAGATGGACTGTGATGCAGTCCAGTTGACAGCCCCACCGCAGGGATTGAACGGGTCAGCCTGCTCGAGCGACCAGCCGCCGGCGGACTTGAAGGAACTGCCGTACCAGGCGTCTGAATAGTTAACCGCAGATATGACCATCCCGGTTTCATTTCTCAGAACAACTGTCTGACCACCCATTGGAAGTACCGGGAATCCCGGGATAGCAACTACATCACCATATTTTTCAAGCAGCTCTTCGTTTTTTTCATGTGTGAGAAGCAGGAACCCGCCCGGCAGAATGGTTTTGTTTGGCAGTGACCTGTGCCTGTCGCCCACATGCACAGTCCACCCTCCTAAATTCAGTGATTTGGCCGACCGGTTGAAAAGCTCTATATATTCGGCATCAGGCAGGTAGCGGACCGGTGCGGGCCTGACCATGAGCTCATTTATAACCACGTCGAATGGTTCGGCTCTTGCCGTTGATCCCATCTGCTGTCCGGCCAGGGGAAGGATGCTTAAAGCTGCAAGAGAAGCCACGAACGCAATAGTATGTGCGCATATTTTCATTTTTCATCCTGTTTATCAAATCTTTATATAAGTTAGCGAAAAACATGATAAAATCAAAATGCCAGGAAGTTAAAATATTAACATTATGATATAAAAAACTACAATATGTTTAAAAGTGTTGGATTGTTCTCTTCTTATAGCGAATTTGATCGGCGACCTGCACTTTTTCAGGTGGAAGGATTATTTTTGCACACTGTTGATTAAGTAATTGCCCCGGTCAGTAAGCCGGTGCATTAAGTTGTTACATTTAAAAACAATGTTATGAGAGTTGCTGTTGCCGGCGCTACCGGACTGGTTGGCGGTGTTATGCTGAAAGTGCTTGAGGAGAGGAAATTCCCTCTCCAGATGCTGATCCCTGTTGCATCAGAAAGATCTGCAGGGAAGAAGATCAGATATGCAGGCCAGGATATAGTAGTGATAACCCTCGAAGAGGCCCTTGCACTTAAACCGGATATTGCACTTTTTTCGGCCGGCGGAGAAACATCCCTTCAGTGGGCCCGGAAGTTTACTGAAGCCGGAACAGTGGTGATTGACAACAGTTCGGCATGGAGGATGGACCCCTCGGTACCCCTGGTAGTGCCGGAGGTTAACGGGGAGGTGATTGCCGGGGGCAACATGCTTATAGCAAACCCTAACTGTTCGACCATACAGATGGTTATGGCCCTGGCGCCCCTTCACAGGGAATATGGTCTGCAGAGGATTGTAGTGTCAACATACCAGAGTGTTACCGGTACAGGTATAAAGGCAGTCAGGCAGCTTGAGAATGAAAGGCAGGGTATTGAGGGTGATATGGCCTACAGTCACCCGATCGACCGGAACTGCATACCACAATGCGATGTGTTCCTGCCTAACGGTTACACAAAGGAAGAGATGAAGCTTGTCAATGAAACAAGGAAGATCTTTGGGGACGAAAGTATTGCCGTCACTGCAACAGCGGTAAGGGTTCCCGTTGTCGGTGGCCACTCCGAATCGGTTACCGTTCAGTTCAAAAAGGATTTTGACCCTGACCGCGTGAGGGCACTGCTTGACAGCGAACCCGGTGTTGTGGTGATCGACGATCCCTCTGCAGGTAAATACCCGATGCCTGTTATGAGCAGGGACAGGGATGAGGTCTTTGTTGGCAGGATCAGGAGGGACGAATCGGCCGAAAGGTCTCTCAATATGTGGATCGTTGCCGATAATCTGAGAAAAGGAGCGGCAACCAACACGATACAGATAGCTGAGTACATGCTGAGGAAGGGTCTTATTTAAATACCGTGGGGGTTAGCCGGGGTAAAGAAAATCGTTGTAGGGGTACCTTTTCTCGTGCAACTCCCTGACCTTACCGTAAATCATCTTCCTGAAGCCGTCAATGTTAACCTTGTCCTTTGCGGAGATAAAAATGCAGGGATCATTGTTCCTGGCCATCCAGGTAAGTTTCAGCTCATCAAGGCTGATGTTCTCCCTGGTTGGCGGCGTCAGGTCATCCTCATCCCTGGGGGTGTGGCTGTAGCGGTCAATTTTGTTGAAGACAAGGTAAACCGGTTTATCATTCACGTTCATCTCGTGAAGGGTCTGGTTCACGATATTGATCTGCTCCTCAAATCCGGGGTGTGATATGTCAACCACATGGAGCAGGATATCAGATTCCCTCACCTCGTCGAGCGTGGACTTGAAGGACTCGATAAGCTGGTGCGGTAGTTTTCTGATAAAACCAACGGTGTCTGAAAGAAGGAAGGGGAGGTTCCCGATTACCACTTTCCTTACAGTTGTGTCGAGTGTGGCAAACAGTTTATCTTCGGCAAAAACGTCGGACTTGCTCAGAAGGTTCATGATTGTAGACTTCCCTACGTTGGTATACCCAACCAGGGATACTCTTATCAGTTTTCCCCTGTTCTTCCTTTGTGTTGCTTTTTGTTTGTCTATCTTTTCAAGCTTCTCCTGGAGTTTTGCAATTTTGTCTCTTACAATCCTGCGGTCGGTCTCAATCTCTGTTTCACCGGGCCCGCGCAGTCCGATACCACCTCTCTGTCTCTCAAGGTGCGTCCACAAACCAGCCAGTCTGGGCAGAAGGTACTGGTACTGTGCCAGTTCTACCTGGGTTCGTGCATGCGCCGTTTTGGCACGCCTGGCAAAGATATCCAGTATGAGATTGGTCCGGTCAATAACACGGCATCCCAGTATCTTTTCGATATTTCTGAACTGGGAGGCTGACAGCTCATCGTCGAAGATTGCCATATCGACCTTGTGATGCTTTACAAAATCATGAATTTCGGAAAGCTTGCCCGATCCGATGTAGGTTCCCGGGTTCGGGGTCTCAACACGCTGAAAAAACCTTTCAACAGGAACAGCGCCCGCAGTCTCGGTAAGGAAGGCAAGCTCGTTGAGGTATTCCTCCACCTCTGCGGTGGTCTGGTGCTGGTTTATTACTCCTATCAGTACAGCTTTTTGTTCTTTAACTTCGGTTGTAACGGTTTCTATCATTAAAAATCTCTGTTATTTCTGATTTATTTTCAGTGAGCCTCCTGAGCAGGTTTATACATGTTATTTTGTCTGCCGAAGGCTGATGCAGGTTTCCCGGGAAAACTTAAACGCCGTTAATGCCTGCAATGGTCAATGATATTGTCTGTGTCTGTTTCTCTGCCGGACTGCCCGGCCGTTAAAGCCAAAAAAACCCTGATGTGTCATCAGGGTCTTTTGTGCTATCTTTTATTATTTCCCGGCTTATTGCAGAACAAAGTTGATCGGGAAAGTAAATGCTACGCGCACAGGCTGTCCCCTCTGCCTTCCCGGGGTCCAGGGCGGTGATGACATGACCACCCTTACTGCCTCCCTGTCAAGCGACGGGTCAACGCCCCTTACAACTGTTGCATCCGATACATGGCCGTCGGCGTTAACCACAAACTGCACGAACACCCTTCCCTGAATTCCGTTCTCCGCAGCTATCTGAGGATAACGCAGGTTTTCGGCAATGTAATTGCGGAATCCATCCTGGCCTCCACCCTGGAAATCGGGCATATCTTCAACTATGAAGAATATCTCCTGCTCTTCAGCCTCTTCCTCTTCATCAAACACCATCCCGGTGAAGTCGATCCGGGTATCGGCCCTGGCTTCTACGTCGTCAATGAACAATTCGTCATCGATATCAACATCATCCTCAACAATATTGAGGACCTCGGTCACCTGTGGTGGCGGTGGCGGCGGTGGCGGCTGAATCTCCTCGGGGCGTGTTATGGGAATGATCTCCTCCTCCATAACAACGTCTGAAAGTTCGCCCAGTGTGCCGGTCGTTACCTCACGGGTGGTCCATTCGAAGGCTATAAGCAACAGTGCCAGCACTGTTACCAGCCCTATCTGCAGGAACAGCCCCTTCTTCTTTTCAAGATTGGCTTTGTCGGATTTCTTGAGTTCCATTTTCTTATTTTTTTGAGGGTTCAAAAATAACCAATAACTATTTATTTTCAAACCTATTTATAACTTTTCTCCGTTACATTACACAATTATCAGTGCAAAGTCCGGTTTTAACCGGCTAATTAACAAAGCAAAGCTATTAAAAAACAGAAAAAGGGGTGGTATTATTATATATTTTGGCAGAAAATTAAAATAATAAGTCAGTTCTGTGTTCGCTATTCGAGCTGGAATCTTACCGGAAAATGAAATGCAACCCTTACAGGCTTCCCTCTCTGCCTTCCTGGCGTCCAGGGCGGTGAGCTGCTTATCACCCTTACCGCTTCACTATCGAGTGACCTGTCTACCCCCCTCATTACGGTTACATCAGAAACAGTGCCATCGGCATTAACAATAAACCTTACCGTTACCGTTCCCTGAATGCCGTTTTCTGCTGCGATCGTCGGGTACTTGAGGTTGCTCATAATCCAACGGCGGAATGCTTCCTGGCCGCCGCCCCGGAAATCGGGCATGTCCTCAACTATTATGAACACATCCTCATCCTCTTCCTCCTCATCTGCCTGGATAATGATATTGGAAAAGTCGATGCGTGTGTCTGCCCGCCCTTCAACATCATCAATTAAGAGCTCATCGTCAATGTCAACATCATCTTCGACAATGTCAAAAGCTTCCGATGGGACCGGGGGAGGAGGCGGTGGGGGCGGTGGTTGTATCTCTTCAGGGCGCGTTACGGGGATTATCTCCTCTTCAATAACGACATCGGCAAGTTCGCCAAGAGATCCTGTGGTTACTTCCCGGGTTGTCCATTCAAATGCAATCAGCAGCAATGCCAGCACGGCAGCGAGGCCTGCCTGGAAAAAGAGTGCTTTCTTGCTCTCCAGGTCCGCTTTTTTTGACTTTTTAGTTTCCATGGCGCTGAATTTATGAGTTTTATGCCATCAGGCATTTTGCTATCCGGTGCCGGGCCACCATCAACAGTTGCCTGCACAGCCTCAACCTTAACTGGTCCGCTTTCAACTGATGCCACGCTGTCACCAATAGGTGCCGGGCCACCATCAACCGCTTCAATGAGCACCTTCAACTACAAACATAAGAATAAAAAATTAGTTTTACAACTAAATTAATAGTTTATTTTAATGTTTTTTGAATAATAAAAAAGTATTAATTTAGCACCGCAATTTTTTGGGGATTTAGCTCAGTTGGCTAGAGCGTTTGGCTGGCAGCCAAAAGGTCAGGGGTTCGACTCCCCTAATCTCCACGATCTGTGAAATAAAAATACCTGAATGCCTTAATCCTGATGATTGGGGCATTTTCTTTAAAAACTGGTATATAATACCCCGGTCTGATTATGGAAAGAAGAAAATGGGTTTTGTACCTTCATGAGATACTGAACAGTCTGACACACGGCATCGGGGTCCTGCTCAGTATCGCGGGACTGGCTCTGCTGGTTGTCTTTGCCAGTATCAGGGAGCCCGATGCATGGAAAATAGTGAGCTTTTCGGTATACGGGTTCAGCCTTATAATGATGTATACGGCATCAACCCTTTACCATGCTTTCAGGGACAAAAAGATCAGGCATTTTCTGAATCTTTTCGACCACGCATCGATCTATGTGCTGATTGCCGGCACCTATACTCCTTTCACCCTGGTCTCCATCAGGGGCCCATGGGGATGGACAATATTCGGGGTGATCTGGGGGCTGGCTTTAGCCGGTGTTATCTTCAAGCTGTTTTTCTACAGCGACAGGCTGAGGCTTATCTCTGCAATAATCTATGTTGCAATGGGCTGGATTATCCTGATCGCCATCGGCCCTCTTATAAGGAATGTCCCGGCGGGCGGGCTGTACTGGCTCCTTGCAGGAGGCATCTTTTACAGCGCCGGTGTATGGTTCTATATACGCAGGCAGAAAAGGTTTAACCACGTTATATGGCACCTGTTTGTGCTGGCAGGAAGCATAAGCCATTTCTTCGCCATCTTCTACCACGTGCTGCCTCACTGATCGCCCCGGGAACCCGGCACCCCTTCTACTTGCTGCCCGGCACCCCTTCTACTTGCTGCCC
>SLOE01000044.1 GCA_007132715.1 Bacteroidales bacterium | reverse complement strand
GCTGCCGTGGTTGTTGTTGCTGCTGTCATACTGACCAAAAAAACGAGGCTTGGCAGGCACATCTACGCCGTAGGGGGCAATGAGAAGGCCGCTGCCCTGTCGGGCCTTAATGTAAGGCGCATAAAGATAATAGTTTATACCATTGCAGGAGCGCTGGCCGCCGTAGGAGGAATTATGGTCACCTCAAGGCTTGATTCGGCCCAGCCCAACGCGGGAATGGGACTCGAACTGGATTCGATTGCCGCGGTGGTGATAGGCGGGACATCCCTTTCGGGAGGAAAGGGAACAATACTGGGTACGGTTCAGGGCGCCCTTATAATAGGGGTGCTGAATAACGGACTGGTACTGCTCAACGTTTCGCCCTTCTGGCAGCAGGTGGTAAAGGGCTTCGTGATACTCCTGGCGGTGGTGATCGAAAAGCTGAACGCGAAGGCTGAGTAGGCGAAACGATCTAACCAAACCTGATCCGATGCTAAAACCCGATCCGATGCTAAAACCCAATCCACTGTCAGGACCAAATCGAAAATCTCTGATCAATTCGAAACCATGACCCGGAAATAATGAGCAAACCAGCAATATTAGCCATCGACCAGAGCACATCGGCCACCAAGTCGGTGCTATTCGACCGTAATGCCAGTGTGGTGGCAAGGCTGTCGAAGGAGCATGCGCAGATATACCCCCGCGCTGGATGGGTTGAACACGATGCCGAAGAGATAATGGCAAACACACTGGGGGTAATAGGCGAAATTGTTACCGGACAGCCTGATATGGCTATCGCGGCACTGGCCATCACCAACCAGCGGGAGACGGCGGTGGTATGGGACCGGAAAACCGGGAAGCCTGTTTACAACGCCATCGTTTGGCAGTGCAACAGGGGGGCGGAACGCTGCGAAAGGCTCAGGCAGGATGGCTGGGAGGAGAGTATCCGGGAAAAGACCGGGCTGATAATTGACCCCTACTTTTCGGCTACGGCAATAAGCTGGATACTCGACAACGTGCCCGGCGCAAGGGAAAAGGCGGGGAGGGGCGAGCTGCTGTTCGGTACGACCGACTCCTGGCTGATATGGAACCTGACCGGCGGCAGGGTCCACGCCACTGATTATTCAAATGCCTGCAGGACCATGCTGTTCAATATCAATACACTGTCGTGGGACCGTGAAATAATGGACGAGCTGGCTATTCCGCTGTCGATGGCCCCTGAAGTGTGCTTCTCCGACCACACTTTCGGCGAAACGACTGCGGCAGGGACCTTCAGCCGGCCGGTACCGGTTACCGGGGTGATGGGCGATTCCCACGCGGCCCTGTTCGGGCAGCTCTGCTTCAGTCCGGGAATGACCAAGGCCACCTACGGCACCGGCTCGTCTATCATGATGAATATAGGTGCAAAACCGCTGCCGGCACCACTCGGACTGGTAACATCGATAGGTTATGGCGTAAAAGGGTCGGTAGCTTACGTTTTTGAAGGGAATATACATTCAACCGGCTCTGCCATCAAATGGCTTCGGGATGACCTGCAACTTATCGGTTCGGTCGAGGAGACATCAGAGATTGCAGCTTCGGTCGGTTCAACAGAGGGCACCTATCTGGTTCCCGCTTTCGCGGGACTGGGTGCACCGTACTGGAACCACCGGGCAAAGGCGATGATCTGCGGTATGACCTTCCGCACCCGTAAGGCCCATGTGGTGAGGGCGGCGCTTGAGTCGATCGCCTACCAGGTGAAGGATCTGGTCGACCTCATGAAGGAGGGCGCCGGCATTGATGATATCGAACTGAGGGTTGACGGGGGACCGGTAAAGAACGACTTCCTGATGCAGTTCCAGAGTGCCATCATCGGCGGAAGGATAAACAGGAGCTTCACCAGCGAGGGCTCTGCACTGGGCGTGGCACTTGCCGCCGGACTGTCGGTGGGTTGGTGGGATACCACCGCTGAGCTTGAAAAGCTGAGAAGCGGCGAGGTGATAGAGGGCACCATGCCGGCCGGGGTTGTGGCAGACCTCTACGGTGGATGGAAGAATGCGGTAAGGCAGGCTTTATCGGGTAGCTTATAATTATAAATAAAACATATGATCATGGCATTTAAACAGAAACTTACATTCGGACTTATCGTTGCTACCCGCAACATTTTCAACTCAAAGCTGGCCGTAGAGGCCCGCAGGGTGCTGCTTGAAAAAATTGAGAAGTCTGGCCACCGGCATGTAATCCTGCCCCCGGGCGAGACCCCGACCGGCAATATAGAGACCTATGAAGACGCGCAGAAATGTGCCGCGCTTTTCAGGAAGCACCGCGACAATATTGACGGGGTGATCGTGGTATTGCCCAATTTCGGCGATGAGCTGGGTGTGGTCAATACACTCAACCTGTCAAAGCTTGACGTGCCCGTGCTCATTCAGGCATGCGACGACGATAACGACAAGGTTGATGTCAAAAGCCGCCGGGATGCCTTTTGCGGGAAGATCTCGGTCTGCAACAACCTATACCAGTACGGGATACCGTTCACCGACACCACCTACCACACCTACCCCCTTGAAAGCGGGATGTTTGACAGGGATCTGGAGTATTTTGCCGGTGTATGCCGGGTGGTAAACGGACTGGGCAGCGCCAGGATAGGGGCGATAGGAGCGCGTCCCGGGGCATTCCAGACAATGCGCTACAGCGAGAAGCTGCTGCAGGCATACGGCATCACCGTCCTGCCGGTTGACCTTTCTGAAATATTCGCTTCCGCGGAAGGGTTCGCCCCGGGATCGCCTGAGATGAAAAAGAAGCTTGAAGAGATACACGAGTACGGCAGGATACCCGAAAGGATACGGAAGGAGCAGGTGGAGAGGCAGGCTGCGTTCAGCCTGGCTGTGGACAAGTGGGTGGAAGAGAACCAGGTAGATGCCACTGCCATACAGTGCTGGGAATCGGTACAGAAAAACTACGGCTGCGCCACATGCCTGACGATGAGCATGATGGGGGAGAGGTTCCTCCCCAGCGCATGCGAGGTTGATGTAACAGGCGTGGTTTCGATGTATGCGCTGCTGCTTGCCTCTGGCAATCCCCCGGCAATTTTGGACTGGAACAACAACTTTGGCACCGACCGCAACATGTGTGTCTGCACCCACTGCAGCAACTATCCCAAAAGCTTCATGCAGAGCGAGCTGGAAATATCAACTCTCGACATCCTTGGAACCGTTCTGGGTCATGAAGATACCTTCGGCGCCATCAAGGGTAAGGTTGCCCCGGGCCCCTTCTCATTTTTCAGGATATCGACCGATGATACAGCCGGGGTCATAAAGGCCTATCTGGGCGAAGGCGAGTTTACCGCCGATCCCTACGGGATGGATGGCGGCATTGCCGTGTCGAAAGTAGATAACCTGCAGCAGCTCCTGAAATTCATCTGCAGAAACGGCTTCGAGCATCACGTTGCAATGACCCGTGGCAATGTGGCCTCAATAATCGAAGAGGCAG